>NZ_JBFUET010000017.1:0-183678 GCF_056403815.1 Mesorhizobium sp. P2_E9 | reverse complement strand
CATCCTGACCAAGGACGAAGGTGGCCGTCACACGCCGTTCTTCACCAACTACCGTCCGCAGTTCTACTTCCGCACGACGGACGTGACCGGCATCGTGTCGCTGCCGGAAGGCACCGAGATGGTCATGCCTGGCGACAACATCACGGTCGATGTCGAGCTGATCGTGCCGATCGCCATGGAAGAGAAGCTGCGCTTCGCCATCCGTGAAGGCGGCCGCACCGTCGGTGCCGGCATCGTCGTCACCATCAAAGAGTAATTTGGACTTAAACCGATCTGTCGCGGGCGCGGAAGTTGCCCGCGCCGCGCCAGAACAAGGAAGTGACGCATGAACGGACAGAATATCCGCATCCGCCTGAAGGCGTTTGATCACCGCGTGCTCGACGCCTCGACGAAGGAAATCGTGTCGACGGCCAAGCGCACCGGTGCCAACGTCCGCGGCCCCATTCCGCTGCCGACGCGGATCGAAAAGTTTACGGTCAACCGGTCGCCTCACGTCGACAAGAAGAGCCGCGAGCAGTTCGAGATGCGCACGCACAAGCGTCTGCTCGACATCGTCGATCCGACCCCGCAGACCGTCGATGCTTTGATGAAGCTCGATCTGGCCGCCGGAGTCGACGTCGAGATCAAGCTCTAAGGGAATGAGAGCGCGGTAAGGGGCGGTGCCCCTGGCCCGGAACTCTAAAGGAATTGAACCGATGCGTTCAGGTGTGATTGCAAAAAAGGTGGGAATGACCCGCATCTACAACGATGCCGGGGAACATGTTCCCGTCACCGTTCTCCAGATGGAGAACTGCCAGGTCGTAGCGCAGCGCACGCAGGAGAAGAATGGCTACACCGCCGTTCAGCTCGGCGTTGGCCTCGCCAAGGTGAAAAACACGTCGAAGGCGATGCGCGGCCATTTCGCGACCGCTTCCGTCGAGCCGAAGGCGAAGGTCGCCGAGTTCCGCGTCTCCGCCGACAACATGATCGATGTCGGCGCCGAGATCACCGTCGAGCACTTCGTCCCCGGCCAGAAGGTCGATGTGACGGGCACGACGATCGGTAAGGGTTTCCAGGGCGTCATCAAGCGCCACCACATGGGTGGTGGCCGTGCGACGCACGGTAACTCGGTCTCGCACCGTACGCACGGTTCGACCGGCCAGCGTCAGGACCCGGGCAAGGTGTTCAAGGGCAAGCATATGGCTGGCCACATGGGCGATACCCGCGTCACCACACAGAATGTCGAGATCGTTTCGACCGACGCCGATCGCGGCCTGATCCTGATCCGCGGTGCGGTTCCCGGATCGAAGGGCGCCTGGATCCTGGTCCGCGATGCGGCCAAGGTGGCACTGCCGGCCAATGCGCCGAAGCCTGCCGCGATCCGCGCCGTTGCCAAGAACGAGGCTCCGGCCGCAGAGGGAGCAGAATAATGGATCTCAAGATCACAACGCTCGGCGGTAAAGACGCCGGCAAGGTGGAACTCTCCGACGGGATTTTCGGCCTTGATCCGCGCGAGGACATCCTGCAGCGCGTCGTGCGCTGGCAGCTTGCCAAGAAGCAGCAGGGCACGCACAAGGCCAAGGGTCGCGCCGAAATCGCGCGCACCGGCGCCAAGATGTACAAGCAGAAGGGTACGGGCCGCGCCCGTCACCATTCGGCACGCGCTCCGCAGTTCCGCGGCGGCGGCAAGGCCCACGGCCCGGTCGTTCGCAGCCATGAGCATGAACTGCCCAAGAAGGTTCGTGCGCTTGGCCTCAAGCATGCTCTCTCGGCCAAGGCCAAGAGCGCGTCGATCATCATCATCGACGAGCTGAAGCTGACCGAGGCCAAGACGAAGGCGCTGATCGCGAATTTCGCGACGCTGGGCCTGACCAACGCCCTGGTGATTGGCGGCGCCGAGCTTGACAAGAACTTCAAGCTGGCAGCCACCAACATCCCCAACATCGACGTGCTGCCCATCCAGGGCATCAACGTCTACGACATTCTGCGCCGCGGCACGCTGGTCCTTTCGAAGGCCGCCGTCGAGGCTCTCGAGGAGCGCTTTAAATGACCGACCTTCGTCATTACGACGTGATCGTCTCGCCGGCGATCACCGAAAAGTCGACCATGGCCTCCGAGCAGAACCAGGTCGTCTTCAATGTCGCCAAAAAGGCGTCGAAGCCGGAAATCAAGGCCGCCGTCGAAGCGCTGTTCGGCGTCAAGGTGATGGCCGTGAACACGCTTGTCCGCAAGGGCAAGATCAAGCGCTTCCGCGGCACGATCGGCCGCCAGAGCGACGTCAAGAAGGCGATTGTGACGCTGGCCGATGGCCAGTCGATCGACGTCGCGACGGGTCTCTGAGCAAGGCCGCGAGGACAGAACAATGGCACTGAAAAAATTCAACCCGGTAACGCCGAGCACCCGCCAGCTGGTCATCGTCGACCGCTCGGGCCTCTACAAGGGCAAGCCCGTCAAGGGTTTGACCGAGGGCCTGACCAAGTCGGGCGGCCGCAACAATCACGGTCGTATCACCGCCCGCTTCATCGGTGGTGGTCACAAGCGTTCGTACCGCATTATCGACTTCAAGCGTCGCAAGTTCGACGTTGTCGGAACGGTCGAGCGTATCGAGTATGATCCGAACCGCACCGCCTTCATCGCGCTGATCAAGTATGATGATGGTGAGCTGTCCTACATCATTGCTCCGCAGCGTCTGGCTCCCGGCGACAAGATCGTGGCCGGTGAATCGGTAGACGTGAAGCCGGGCAACGCGATGCCGCTGGCCTCGATGCCGGTCGGCACCATTGTCCACAACATCGAGCTGAAGCCGGGCAAGGGCGCTCAGGTCGCTCGTTCGGCAGGCGGCTACGGCCAGCTGGTCGGTCGTGACCAGGGCATGGCGATCCTGCGCCTCAATTCGGGCGAGCAGCGTGTCGTTCACGGCTCCTGCATGGCCACCGTCGGTGCCGTGTCCAATCCGGACCATGGCAACATCAACGACGGCAAGGCCGGCCGCACGGTTTGGCGTGGCAAGCGTCCGCACAATCGCGGCGTGACCATGAACCCGGTTGACCACCCGCATGGCGGCGGCGAAGGCCGCACCTCCGGTGGTCGTCATCCGGTCAGCCCGTGGGGCAAGCCGACCAAGGGCAAGAAGACGCGGTCCAATAAGGCGACCGACAAGTTCATCCTGCGCTCGCGCCATCAGCGCAAGAGCTAAGAAGAGGTAACGCCAAGTGACTCGTTCTATTTGGAAAGGCCCCTTCATCGACGGCTACCTTCTCAAGAAGGTGGATAAGGTTCGTGAAGGTGGTCGCAATGAGGTGATCAAGATGTGGAGCCGTCGCTCCACCATCCTGCCGCAGTTCGTCGGCTTCACCTTCGGTGTCTATAACGGCCAGAAGCATGTTCCTGTTGCGGTTAACGAGGACATGGTCGGTCACAAGTTCGGTGAATTCGCTCCGACCCGGACCTATTACGGTCACGGCGCGGATAAGAAGGCGAAGAGGAAATAATCATGGGCAAGGCCAAAGCTCCGCGCAGGCTTGCTGACAACGAAGCGCGCGCCGTATTGCGCACGATCCGTATCAGCCCGCAGAAGCTGAACCTCGTTGCCGCGCTGATCCGCGGCAAGAAGGTCGCGACAGCGCTTTCCGATCTCGAATTCTCGGCCAAGCGGATTTCCGGCACGGTCAAGAAGACGCTTGAGTCGGCGATTGCCAACGCGGAAAACAACCACGACCTGGACGTCGATGCGCTGATCGTGGCGGAAGCCTATGTCGGCAAGTCGATCGTCATGAAGCGGTTCCATGCCCGTGGCCGTGGTCGCGCCAGCCGTATCGAGAAGCCGTTCTCGCACCTCACGATCGTCGTACGTGAAGTCGAAGAAAAAGGGGAGGCCGCATAATGGGCCAGAAAGTCAATCCGATCGGTCTTCGCCTCGGCATCAACCGCACCTGGGATTCGCGCTGGTTCGCGAACACCGGCGAGTACGGCAAGCTGCTGCATGAGGACATCAAGATCCGCAAGTATCTTGAGAAGGAACTCAAGCAGGCCGCGATCTCCAAGGTCGTGATCGAGCGCCCGCACAAGAAGTGCCGCGTCACCATCCACGCCGCGCGCCCGGGTCTGATCATCGGCAAGAAGGGCGCCGACATCGAGAAGCTTCGCAAGAAGCTGATGGAGATGACGAAGTCCGAGACGCACCTCAACATCGTTGAAGTGCGCAAGCCGGAAATCGACGCGACCCTGGTCGCCCAGTCGATCGCCCAGCAGCTCGAGCGTCGTATCGCGTTCCGTCGCGCCATGAAGCGCGCCGTCCAGTCGGCGATGCGCCTCGGTGCCGAAGGCATCCGCATCAACTGCGCCGGCCGTCTTGGTGGCGCCGAGATCGCGCGCATGGAATGGTATCGTGAAGGCCGCGTGCCGCTGCATACGCTGCGCGCCGATGTCGACTACGGCACGGCTGAAGCGCATACGGCTTACGGTATCTGCGGCGTCAAGGTCTGGGTATTCAAGGGCGAGATCCTCGAGCACGATCCGATGGCTTCGGAGCGTCGCGCGACCGAGGGTGATGCTGCGCATGGCGGTGGTGGTGATCGCGAACGCGGTCGTCGTCGCGAAAACGCCTGAGACATTTAGGAATTTGGAGTTAGAACGATGCTGCAGCCAAAGCGCACAAAGTTCCGCAAGCAGTTCAAGGGCCGTATCCATGGTACCGCAAAGGGCGGCACCAACCTGGATTTCGGTGGTTTCGGGCTGAAGGCGCTTGAGCCGAACCGCGTCACCGCGCGTGAGATCGAGGCGGCCCGCCGCGCGATCACGCGTGAAATGAAGCGTGCCGGCCGCGTCTGGATCCGTATTTTCCCAGACGTGCCGGTCACCTCGAAGCCGACCGAAGTCCGCATGGGTAAGGGCAAGGGCGCGGTCGACTACTGGGCGGCGCGCGTCAAGCCGGGCCGCATCATGTTCGAGATCGACGGCGTCAATGAAGAAACCGCCCGTGAGGCGCTGCGTCTCGGCGCGGCCAAGCTCTCGGTCAAGACGCGCTTCGTACAGCGCATCGCAGAATAGGACGGGCTGATCATGAAAGCCGAAGACATCCGTACCAAGACCCAGGATCAGCTGACCGACGACCTGGCCAGCCTGAAGAAGGAGCAGTTCAACCTGCGCTTCCAGAAGGCCACCGGCCAGCTTGAGAAGACCGCGCGCGTGAGACAGGTCCGTAAGGACATTGCGCGCATCAAGACCATCGCTGCGGAAAAGTCCGCGGCTAAGAAGGCTTAAGGACGAAAACCATGCCAAAGCGCATTCTGCAGGGCACCGTCGTCAGCGACAAGAACGAGAAGACGGTTGTCGTCAAGGTCGAACGGCGCTTCACGCATCCCGTGATGAAGAAGACCGTGCGCATGACCAAGAAGTACAAGGCGCACGACGAGAACAACGCCCACAAGGTTGGCGATCAGGTGTTCATCCAGGAATCGAAGCCGATTTCCAAGGATAAGCGCTGGATCGTCGTGTCTTCGGACCAGGCGTAAACAAACGAATTTTGGACAGACCGGGGAGGGGCTTCGAGCCTGTCCCGTTAGAAAAGAAGAAGGCGGCCAGTCATGATTCAGATGCAAACAAACCTCGACGTGGCGGATAATTCCGGCGCGCGTCGTGTCATGTGCATCAAGGTGCTGGGCGGCTCGAAGCGGAAATACGCTTCCGTGGGCGACATCATCGTGGTGTCCATCAAGGAAGCCATTCCGCGCGGCCGCGTTAAGAAGGGCGATGTGATGAAGGCGGTCGTGGTTCGCACGGCCAAGGACATCCGCCGCCCGGACGGCAGCGTGATCCGTTTCGACAAGAACGCGGCCGTTCTCGTCGACAACAAGAAAGAGCCGATCGGCACGCGTATCTTCGGACCGGTTCCGCGCGAACTCCGCGCCAAGAACCACATGAAGATCATCTCGCTCGCGCCTGAAGTGCTGTAAGGAGCCGGACCAATGCAAAAGATTAGAAAAGGCGACAAAGTCGTCGTGCTGGCCGGCAAGGATAAGGGCCGTTCGGGCGAAGTCCTGTCGGTTCAGCCGAAGGATGACACCGCGCTGGTGCGCGGCGTCAACATGATCCGTCGTCACCAGAAGCAGTCCCAGTCCCAAGAGGGCGGGATCATCACCAAGGAAGCGCCGATCCAGCTGTCGAACATCGCGTTGGCCGACCCCAAGGATGGCAAGCCGACCCGCGTCGGTTTCATCTTCCAGAAGGACGGCAAGAAGGTGCGCGTCGCCAAGCGCTCGGGAGAAGTCATCAATGGCTAAGTCTCAAACCAAGCAGGCGACTGCAACCAACACGCCGCGCCTCAAGCAGGTCTACAACGAGACCATCCGCAAGGCGCTGCAGGAGCAGTTCGGCTACGACAACGACATGCAGGTTCCGCGCCTCGACAAGATCGTGCTGAACATGGGTGTCGGCGAAGCGACCGCAGACTCGAAGAAGCCTTCGGTTGCAGCCGAAGACCTGGCGATGATCGCCGGCCAGAAGGCCGTCGTCACCCGCGCCCGCAATTCGATCGCTGGCTTCAAGGTCCGCGAGAACATGCCGATCGGCGCCAAGGTCACGCTGCGCAAGGAACGTATGTACGAGTTCCTCGACCGCCTCGTGAACATCGCGCTGCCACGCGTCCGCGACTTTCGCGGACTGAACCCCAAGAGCTTCGATGGCCGTGGCAACTACGCCATGGGCATCAAGGAGCACATCGTGTTCCCGGAGATCAACTACGACAAGGTTGATCAGATCTGGGGCATGGACGTCATCGTTTGTACGACTGCGAAGACGGACGACGAAGCCAGGGCATTGCTCAAGGCTTTCAACTTCCCCTTCCGCCAGTAACGGCAGCGAGAAAAGGAAAAATCTGAAATGGCAAAGACCAGCTCAGTCGAGAAGAACAACAGGCGCCGCAAGCTTGCCGACCAGTACGGTCCCAAGCGCGCTGCCCTGAAGGCGATCATCATGGATCAGTCCAAGCCGATGGAGGAGCGCTTCCGCGCTCAGCTCAAGCTTGCCGCCATGCCGCGCAACTCGGCCAAGATCCGCATCCGCAACCGCTGCGAAGTCACCGGCCGCCCGCGTGCCTACTATCGCAAGCTCAAAGTATCGCGCATCGCGCTTCGTGATCTCGGCAATAACGGCCAGATCCCGGGCCTGGTCAAGTCGAGCTGGTAAGGAGGACATAATATGTCATTGAGCGATCCTCTCGGCGATATGCTGACCCGCATCCGCAACGCATACGGCCGCAAGAAGTCGAGTGTCTCGACGCCGGCCTCACGTTTGCGCACCCGCGTCCTCGACGTGCTGAAGGCTGAAGGCTATATCCGCGACTACAGCCAGACCGACTTCGACAACGGCAAGTCCGAAATCGAAATCGAGCTGAAGTATTTCGACGGTGCGCCGGTCGTGCGCGAAATCGCCCGCGTCTCGAAGCCGGGCCGCCGCGTTTACGTCTCGGCCAAGTCGATCCCGCACGTCGCCAACGGCCTCGGCATCGCCATCCTTTCGACGCCGAAGGGCGTGATGGCCGATCACGAAGCACGCGAACAGAACGTCGGTGGCGAGATCCTCTGCCAGATCTTCTGATCTGGCAGCTGACCCGCAAAGTGGAATCCGGTCTTCGGATCGTTCCGAAGACAGAGACCTGAAACAAGAGAAGTGACGAGGACAACAAAATGTCTCGTATTGGAAAGAAACCCGTTTCGCTGCCGCAGGGCGTGACCGCGACCGTCAACGGCCAGACCGTGACGGCGAAGGGCCCCAAGGGCGAGCTGAAGTTCGTGGTGAACGACGAAGTTCTGGTCAAGATGGAAGGCAGCGAGATCGCTGTCCAGCCGCGCGACCAGACCAAGACCGCGCGCTCCAAGTGGGGCATGTCGCGCACGCAGATCGTCAACATCCTGCAGGGCGTGAAGGACGGCTTCGAGAAGAAGCTCGAGATCACCGGCGTCGGCTATCGTGCGGCACTTCAGGGCAAGAACCTGCAGTTGGCACTTGGCTTTAGCCATGACGTCGTCTACGAGACGCCGGCCGGCATCACCATCACGGTGCCGAAGCCGACGGAAATCACCGTGACCGGCATCGATAAGCAGCAGGTCGGCCAGGTGGCTGCCGAGATCCGCGAATACCGCGGCCCCGAGCCCTATAAGGGCAAGGGCGTCCGTTACGCTGGCGAGAAGATCGTCCGCAAGGAAGGCAAGAAGAAGTAGTGAGCTTGGCTCCGAAAAGTTGCAGACTTTTCGAAAAGGGCCAGGCCTAAGAAGTGCAACGCCGCGGGGAGCGGTCGCGGGAGGCGCATTCGCCTACCGCATATGGCGGCCCCCGTTTTTTGAAGGCAAGGAACTATCATGGCTAGCAAAGAATCCATCCAGCGCCGCGCGCAGCGCGTCCGCCGTCAGATCAAGAAGGTCGCCGGCGAGCGCCCGCGTCTCTCGGTCCACCGCACGTCGAAGAACATCTACGTTCAGGTCATCGACGACGCCAAGGGCCACACCATCGCCGCCGCTTCGACGCTCGAGAAGGACCTCAAGGGTTCGCTCAAGACCGGCGCAGACACCGCGGCCGCTGCTGCGATCGGCAAGCTGATCGCCGAGCGCGCCACCAAGGCCGGCGTCAAGGACGTCGTCTTCGATCGCGGCGCGTACATCTACCACGGCCGCGTCAAGGCGCTGGCAGAAGCCGCTCGCGAAGGTGGCTTGAGCTTCTAATTTCGCCCCCGGTGACCCACAGAGGCGCCGGATCTCATCATCAACCGTGCTTCCGGAAAAAAACAAGGAACAGGATATGGCACAGGAACGTAGGGATGGCGGCCGCGGCCGCGATCGTGAAGAACGCGATGACGGCATGGTGGACAAGCTTGTCCACATCAACCGCGTCGCCAAGGTCGTCAAGGGCGGCCGTCGCTTTGGTTTTGCAGCACTCGTCGTCGTCGGCGACCAGAAGGGCCGCGTCGGCTTCGGTCATGGCAAGGCACGCGAAGTGCCGGAAGCCATCCGCAAGGCAACTGAATCGGCAAAGCGCGACATGATCTTCGTGCCGCTGCGCTCGGGTCGTACGCTGCATCATGACGTCGAGGGACGTTGGGGGGCTGGACGCGTTCTGCTGCGCGCTGCCAAGCAGGGTACCGGCATCATCGCCGGCGGCCCGATGCGCGCTGTCTTCGAGACGCTCGGCATGCATGACGTGGTCGCCAAGTCGATGGGTTCGTCGAACCCTTACAACATGGTTCGCGCCACCTTCGACGCGCTGAAGAGCCAGATGCATCCCAAGGATGTGGCTGCTGCGCGCGGCATCAAGTATTCGACCCTTCAGGCCCGCCGCGGCACCGCCGTTGCGGCTGAAGAATAGTCGATCTGACCAGGGATTTTGACCATGGCCAAGAAAGCAACCAAGACCATCACCGTTGAGCAGATCGGTTCGCCGATCCGCCGCCCGAAGGAACAGCGTGCGACGCTGGTCGGCCTCGGCCTCAACAAGATGCACAAGCAGCGCACGCTGGAAGATACGCCTTCCGTGCGCGGCATGATCGCCGCCGTTCAGCATCTCGTCCGCGTTGTGGACGAGGGCTGAGCCGAAGCGCAGGAGAACTCAGATGAAACTCAACGATCTGCGTGACAAGGACGGCGCGACGCACTCCAAGAAGCGTCTCGGCCGTGGCATCGGCTCCGGCTCCGGCAAGACCGCCGGTCGCGGCGTCAAGGGCCAGAAGGCGCGCTCCGGCGTCGCCATCAACGGCTTCGAGGGTGGCCAGATGCCGCTCTACCGGCGCCTGCCGAAGCGTGGCTTCAACAACATCTTCGCCAAGAGCTTCACCGTCGTGTCGCTGGCCCGTATCCAGGTCGCCATCGACGCCAAGAAGCTCGACGCCAAGGCAACCGTGACGGCTGAATCGCTCGTTGCTGCCGGCGTCATCCGCCGCGTCAAGGACGGCGTTCGCATCCTCTCGGATGGTGAGATCAAGGCAAAGCTCGCCTTCGACGTCGCCGGTGCCTCCAAGGCCGCGATCGAGAAGATCGAAAAGGCCGGCGGTTCGGTCAAGCTGCCGGAAAAGGCAGCTGCCGAGTAACGGCAATTTGAAGCGCGATCGGCAAGAATGGGATCCCGTTTTTGCTCACGATTGCGCTTTGATCTGCTCAATTGGGCGGCCGCGTCAACGCGGCCGCTTGCATGTTTACAGCCCGGAGCTTATCTCGTGAGCTTCGGTGAAACGCGCCGCCTGACCTCACGGGCCATCAAGCGTTACCAAGCGGAGAATCAGGCATGGCTTCGGCTGCTGAACAACTAGCCTCGAATCTGAATTTCTCGGCCTTCGCCAAGGCGGAGGACCTGAAGAAACGCATCTGGTTCACCATTGGCGCGCTGCTCGTCTATCGTCTCGGCACCTATATTCCGCTTCCCGGCATCAACCCCGACGCCTTCGCCCAGGCCTTCTCCTCGCAGAGCAAGGGCGTGCTCGGCATGTTCAACATGTTCGCCGGCGGCGCCGTGCAGCGCATGGCGATCTTTGCGCTCGGCATCATGCCTTACATCTCCGCCTCCATCATCATGCAGCTGATGACCTCGGTCATCCCGTCGCTGGAAGCGTTGAAGAAGGAAGGCGAGCAGGGCCGCAAGGTCATCAACCAGTACACGCGCTACGGCACCGTGCTGCTCGCGCTGGTGCAGGCTTACGGCATTTCGGTGGGGCTGGAGAACGGCAACGGCATCGTCAATGACCCCGGCATGTTCTTCCGCCTCTCGACCGTCGTCACACTGGTCGGCGGCACCATGTTCCTGATGTGGCTCGGCGAGCAGATCACCGCGCGCGGCATCGGCAACGGCATTTCGCTGATCATCTTCTCCGGCATCGTCGCCGGCCTGCCGCGCGCCATCTCCGGCACGCTGGAACTCGGCCGCACAGGTGCCCTGTCGACCGGCCTGATCCTGGCGATCATCGTCCTGGCCATCGTCGTCATCGCGCTCATCGTGTTCTTCGAGCGCGCCCAGCGCCGCCTGCTGATCCAGTATCCGAAGCGCCAGGTCGGCAACCGCATGTTCCAGGGCGATACTTCGCATCTGCCGCTGAAGCTCAACACGTCGGGCGTCATTCCGCCGATCTTTGCGTCGTCGCTGCTCCTGCTGCCGGCCACCGTTGCCGGTTTCTCGCAGACGACCAATATGCCGGCCTGGGCGAGCACCATCCTGGCCTCGCTTGGCCACGGCCAGCCGCTCTACATGCTGTTCTACGCGGCGATGATCGTGTTCTTCGCCTTCTTCTACACAGCGATTGTCTTCAACCCGAAGGACACCGCCGATCAGCTCAAGAAGCATTCGGGCTTCATCCCGGGCTATCGTCCGGGCGAGCGCACCGCCGATTATATCGATTACGTTCTCACCCGCATCACCGTCGTCGGCGCCATCTATCTGGTGCTGGTGTGTCTGCTGCCGGAGTTCCTGATCTCGGCGACTGGCGTACCATTCTACCTTGGTGGCACATCGCTTCTGATCGTGGTCAGTGTCACGCTCGATACGGTTGCGCAGATTCAGGGCCACCTGATCGCGCACCAGTATGAAGGCCTGATCAAGAAGTCGAAGCTGCGCGGGGGGAAGAAAGCCAGATGAGGTTGATTTTGCTTGGGCCGCCAGGGGCGGGCAAGGGGACACAAGCACAAAGACTGGTAGACAAATACGGCATACCCCAGCTTTCGACGGGCGACATGCTGCGTGCCGCCGTTCAGGCCGGGTCCGAAGTCGGCAAGCGTGCCAAGGCGGTGATGGACGCCGGTGAGCTGGTGTCCGACGCCATCGTCAACGCCATCGTGGCCGAGCGGATCGACCAGGCCGATTGCGCCGGGGGGTTCATTCTCGACGGCTACCCGCGCACGCTGGTGCAGGCCGATGCGGTTGAATCGATGCTCTCGGAGCGTGGCATCAGCCTCGACACGGTCATCGAACTGGTCGTCGACGACAGGGCCCTCGTCGGCCGCATCGTCAAGCGTGCCGAGGATGCCAAGGCGGCAGGCCAGCCGGTGCGCAAGGACGACAATCCCGCGGTGTTCGAAGAGCGCCTGCGCGAGTACTACAAGAAGACCGCTCCGCTGACCGGCTATTATTACGCCAAGGGCAGGCTCAAGACGGTCGACGGCATGGCCAGCATCGATGCGGTGACCGCCGAGATCGAAGCCGTGCTCGCGACGGCTGCAAAGGCGCGGTAAGGGAATTTGAAGATTAAGCTTGACGGAGGCGGTTCGCTGCGGTATGGCGGCCCGTCTTCCTATCAGGTGCGCACTTTGCTTGTCCGCAAGGGCAAGGCGGTCGCTTTGAACTGGAAACTCCCGCAAGGGCCGGCCTCCACCGGACGCGGGGCAATCTGAATAACGCCGGTTTGTCCGGCCCACATGGAGAAGAGAAGAACATGGCTCGTATAGCCGGCGTCAACATTCCGACCAACAAGCGCGTCGTCATTGCGCTTCAGTACATTCACGGCATTGGCAAGAAGTTCGCCCAGGAGATCGTCGACAAGGTCGGCATCCCGGCCGAGCGCCGCGTCAACCAGCTGACCGACGCGGAAGTGCTGCAGATCCGCGAGACCATCGACCGCGACTACCAGGTCGAAGGCGACCTGCGCCGCGAAGTGTCGATGAACATCAAGCGCCTCATGGACCTCGGCTGCTACCGCGGCCTGCGTCACCGCCGCTCGCTGCCGGTTCGCGGCCAGCGCACGCACACCAATGCACGTACCCGCAAGGGCCCGGCCAAGTCGATCGCCGGCAAGAAGAAGTAATTTGGAGTGAGTGGCCGGTAGTGAGTAGCGAGAAGCTTTTGCATCTCGTCACTACTCACTAATTCGCTACCCACTTCCAGGTGGAGCCGCTGGCATTACGGCGGTGTAGAGATCAACTGAAAGGACTATCATGGCCAAGGAAGCCGCTCGTGTTCGCCGTCGCGAACGCAAGAATATCTCGTCGGGCGTCGCCCACGTCAATTCGACCTTCAACAACACGATGATCACCATCACCGACGCGCAGGGCAATTCGATTGCCTGGTCGTCGGCCGGTGCCCAGGGCTTCAAGGGTTCGCGCAAGTCGACCCCGTTTGCCGCCCAGATGGCTGCCGAGGACGTTGCCAAGAAGGCCCAGGAACACGGCATGCGCATGCTCGAAGTCGAGGTCTGCGGACCCGGCTCCGGTCGTGAATCGGCGTTGCGCGCCCTGCAGGCGGCCGGCTTCACCATCACCTCTATCCGTGATGTGACGCCGATCCCGCACAATGGCTGCCGCCCGCGCAAGAAGCGCCGCGTCTAAGAAATTACCGAACGCTGCGCGAACGCCGAAGGGCGTTCCTCCGCGGTATTCCAGGTCGCCCGCCACGATTGGATGGTGGCGGGTCAACGGAAGGAAAGCATCATGATCCAGAAAAACTGGCAGGAACTGATCAAGCCGAACAAGATCGAGTTCTCGTCGAAGAAGAAGACTCTGACCACGCTGGTCGCCGAGCCGCTCGAGCGCGGCTTTGGCCTCACGCTGGGCAACGCGCTGCGCCGCGTGCTTCTGTCTTCGCTGCGCGGTGCGGCTGTCACCGCCGTGCAGATCGACGGCGTCCTGCATGAATTCTCGTCCATCGCCGGTGTGCGCGAGGACGTGACCGACATCGTTCTGAACATCAAGGAAATCGCCATCCGCATGGAAGGCGACGGCCCCAAGCGCATGGTCGTTCGCAAGCAGGGCCCGGGTGCGGTTCTCGCCGGCGACATCCAGACGGTTGGCGACGTCGAGATCCTCAACCCCGACCACGTCATCTGCACGCTGGACGAAGGCGCTGAAATCCGCATGGAATTCACCGTCGACACCGGCAAGGGTTACGTGCCGGCCGAGCGCAACCGCGCCGAGGACGCGCCGATCGGCCTGATCCCGGTCGACAGCCTCTACTCGCCGGTCAAGAAGGTCTCCTACAAGGTCGAAAACACCCGTGAGGGCCAGGTTCTCGACTATGACAAGCTGACCATGACCATCGAGACCGACGGTTCGATCTCGGGCGAGGACGCGGTGGCTTTCGCCGCCCGCATCCTGCAGGACCAGCTCGGCCTGTTCGTCAACTTCGACGAGCCGCAGAAGGAAGTCGCTGCCGAAGCCGTCACCGAGCTCGCCTTCAACCCGGCGCTGCTCAAGAAGGTCGACGAACTCGAGCTTTCGGTGCGTTCGGCCAACTGCCTGAAGAACGACAACATCGTCTACATCGGCGATCTCATCCAGAAGACCGAAGCCGAGATGCTGCGCACCCCGAACTTCGGCCGCAAGTCGCTGAACGAGATCAAGGAAGTCTTGGCGGCGATGGGCCTGCACCTCGGCATGGAAGTGCCGGACTGGCCGCCGGAAAACATCGAAGACCTCGCCAAGCGTTACGAAGACCAATATTGAGCATGAATTCCAAGGATCGGCGGCGTGGGCCGCTCGATCCGACGGTCATGCGGAAAACCATCAGGGGCCGCGGCCTCTTGAACAACTGAAGAAGGAAAAGAGCCATGCGCCACGGTTTCAAAGGCCGCCGCTTCGCCCGAAGCATTAGCCATCGCAAGTCGATGTTCGCCAACCTCGCCGTGTCGCTGCTCGAGCACGAGCAGATCGTCACCACCTTGCCGAAGGCCAAGGACCTGCGTCCGATCGTCGAGAAGCTGGTGACGCTCGGCAAGCGCGGCGACCTGCACGCCCGCCGCCAGGTGATCGCGCAGATCGGCAATGAAGGCGTCGTCAAGCGCCTGTTCGACACCATCGCCCCGCGCTACGCCAACCGCAATGGCGGCTACCTGCGCATCATGAAGGCGGGCTTCCGTCACGGCGACAATGCCGCGATGGCCGTCATCGAGTTCGTCGATCGCGACACCTCGGCCAAGGGCGCCGGCGATCGCGCCCGCATCGAAGCCGAAGGCACCGAAGCGGACGCCGCGGCCGCATAAGGCCACGTCTTTCCAAGAGAATTAGAGGGGCCTGCGGGCCCCTTTTTCGTTTGCCAATGTTTGCCGTCCATCGGCCAGCGCAAGGTACTGGCTTCCACTCAGCAGCTTCCAATTAAATGCACCTGGTACCTCTTCAACCTTTGGGTAGGGGTGTGAATAGATACTGCCGAGGACGGCTCGGGAATCGATCTCCGCCACCGATTGCGACGTGGGGGACGCGCTCAGATATGATTCGGTATCTTGGTCGCGGATGAAGTCGGTAGCCACATGAAAATGCATCTGAATCCGTCCGGCGCAGATGTTGAGCCCGATGTCGCGGCCGGAAGCCGCGTAGAAAACTTTGGCCTGATCTGTGGCCCAAAGGCCAGCACCCAGGAACTCTGATGGTTTTGTCTTCCCGCTGAACCCGTCCAGCGAAAGTGCAAAACGATCGGTGAGGGCCTCCAACTCGCCTGTGAGGTACCCGGCCTCTTCAATTTGAAACCAGTTCATTTGGTGAGGTAGCTCGACATCAAAGGAAATTTCCAGCTTACCGAACGTCCAATATTCCGGATCCGCATGCTCAGGCGTGCCGAGCACTTCGACAATCTCGGCCATTGTCATGTCGGGGGAGATCGGCCCCAAGCTGCCGGTCTTCAAAAAGTCACGGAAAGACAGGAGTTGTTTTTTCATCAAGGCCACGGGGTTTTCGGTTTCAAAGTCAGCTGTAGCTGTTTTGCTGCTTAAAATAATCGGATTTCAGCGGCTTAGCCTTTCATTTTGCACAATCGTCGGGACAATGCGCCCGAACTTGCCTTGGAGGATTCGCGAATGCGCGCCAAAAGACTGTCCCTTGTTCTGCTCTGCGCCTTCATGGTGTTCGCAGCCGCACCGGCAGGCCGGCAGGCGTTGGCCGAAGATGCCGCAAAGCCTGCCGATCCGGGCCTGTCGGATGTGCTGACCGATCTGTTGCATGGCGTCGAAGGCGAGAATTCCACTTCGGGGCCAGACAAGCGCGTGCCGTTCGGCCGCGAGGAGGTGCAGCTTTCGTTTGCCCCGCTCGTCAAGCAAACCGCACCCGCCGTGGTCAACGTCTATGCGTCGCAGACGGCCAAGGTCACATCGCCTTTTGAAGGCGATCCGTTCTTCGAGGAGTTTTTCGGCCGCGCTCAGCCGCGCGCGCAGTCCTCGCTCGGCTCTGGCGTGCTCGTTGATCCGAGCGGTGTCATCGTCACCAATTTCCACGTCATCAAGGATGCCGACGAGGTCAAGGTGGCAACCGCCGACGGCCGTGAATTCGCCAGCAAGGTGATGCTCAAGGACGAGACGCTGGATCTTGCGGTGCTCAAGATCGAATCCGACAAACCGTTCCCGGTCATCGCCATCGGCGATTCCGACGCGCTCGAGGTCGGCGATCTGGTGCTGGCCATCGGCAACCCCTTCGGCGTCGGCCAGACCACCACCAGCGGCATCGTTTCGGCACTGGCCCGCAGCCATATCGGCGTTTCGGATTCGGGCTATTTCATCCAGACCGACGCCGCCATCAATCCCGGCAATTCCGGCGGCGCGCTGATCAACATGGGCGGCCAGCTGGTCGGCATCAACACCGCCATCTACAGCCGCAGCGGCGGCTCGATCGGCATCGGCTTTGCCATCCCCGCCAACATGGTGCGGGCTTTTGCCGATGCCGCCAAGGCAGGCCTCGATTTCTTCGAACGGCCCTATATCGGCGCCGAGTTCGAAGCGGTGACGCCGCAGATCGCCGAATCGCTTGGCATGGAGAAGCCGACAGGGGCTCTTGTCTCTTCCGTCGAGGCCACGGGTCCAGCCGGCAAGGCAGGACTGAAGGCGGGCGATGTCGTGGAGCAGATCAACGGCAAGCCCGTCGAGAGCATCGAGGCGCTGGACTATCGCATGGCGACGCTGTCGATCGGCAGCAAGGCGAATTTCGCGATCCTGACCAAGGGCCAGCAAGCGGCGATGGACATTGCGCTGGAGCGCGCGCCGGAGGGTGCGAAAGCCTCGGAAGTGACGCTGCATGGCCGCAGCCCGTTCTCGGGCGCCAAGGTCGCGGAACTGTCGCCGCGCCTTGCCCAGAAGCTTGGCCTGCGCACCGACCTCAAAGGTGTCACGGTGATCGACATCAACCGCGATTCGCCGGCGGCCGATTTCGGCTTCCTGCCGGGCGACATCGTGCGCGAGGTCAACGGCACCACCATCGACACCGCCGCGACGCTGGCGCAGGTAGCCCAGCAGGATACGCGCTGGTGGCGCTTTACCGTCGAGCGCGGCGGGCAGATACTGCGCCAGGTGTTGCGTTACTGAGTTCGATCTGAAGGGATCGCGCTCCAAACCAAAAGAAGTGCATGGCCGATCTGTTCAGCGTCGATGAACCGGAAAAGGCGCCGCCCGGGCGGCCGCTGGCCGACAGGCTGCGGCCGAAAAACCTTGGCGAGGTCGTTGGCCAGGAGCATCTGACCGGCCCCGATGGCGCGCTGACCCGGCTGATCGGCTCAGGTTCGCTCGGTTCGATGATCTTCTGGGGGCCACCGGGCACCGGCAAGACCACTGTGGCAAGGCTGCTCGCCGGCGAGACCAGCCTTGCTTTCGAACAGATATCGGCGGTGTTTTCCGGCGTTGCTGACCTGAAGAAAGTCTTCGAGGCGGCCAAGCTGCGCCGCGCCAACGGTCGCCAGACCCTGCTTTTCGTCGACGAGATCCATCGCTTCAACCGCGCCCAGCAGGATTCCTTTCTCCCTGTCATGGAGGACGGGACGGTCGTCCTGGTTGGCGCCACGACCGAAAATCCGTCCTTCGAACTCAACGCGGCCCTGTTGTCGCGCGCGCGCGTCATGGTCTTCCATTCGCTCGGCGAGGAGAGCATCGCCAAGCTGATGGTGCGGGCGGAGGAGACGGAGGGCAGGGCGCTGCCGCTCGACGACGAGGCGCGGACGATGCTGATCCGCATGAGCGATGGCGACGGCCGCGCATCGCTGACGCTGGCAGAGGAAGTCTGGCGCGCCGCCAAACCAGGCGAGATCTTCGACCCTGAAGGGCTGCAGCGCATCGTCCAGCGCCGCGCGCCAATCTACGACAAGGGCCAGGACGGCCATTACAATCTGATCTCGGCCCTGCACAAATCGGTGCGTGGCTCGGATCCTGATGCAGCGCTCTACTATCTCGCGCGCATGTTCGACGCCGGCGAGGATCCGCTCTATCTCGGCCGCCGCCTGGTGCGCATGGCGATGGAAGACATCGGCCTTGCCGATCCGCAAGCGCTGGTCGTCGCCAACGCCGCCAAGGACGCCTACGACTATCTGGGCTCGCCGGAAGGCGAACTCGCCTTCGCCGAGGCCACCGTCTATCTCGCCACCGCACCCAAATCCAATGCCGTCTACACCGCCTTCAAGGCCGCCACGCGCGCTGCCAAGGAACATGGCTCGCTGCTGCCGCCCAAGCACATCCTCAACGCGCCCACCAAGCTGATGAAGGAAGAGGATTACGGTGCGGGCTATCGCTACGATCATGACGAGCCCGACGCCTTTTCGGGACAGGACTATTTTCCCGAGAAGATGGGCCGCCAGACGTTCTATGATCCGCCTGAGCGTGGTTTCGAGCGCGATATCCGAAAGCGGCTCGATTATTGGGCAAAGCTGCGCAAAGAGCGGGAATAGCCGGCTTGCGCGGCCCGGTGGTCGTGACGCTTCGAAGCGAGGCCTCGCCATGGGGCATTCCCGCCTCGGTTGTTCTTCACACGCTGCTCGCCGCAACACTGGCCTTGATGCCATTGCCGAAGCCGCCAAAGCGGTTGGAAGAGGAACGGGTGTCGGTCGACATTCTGACTCCGCAGCAGTTCGAGGCGTCGACCAAGCCACCGCCAGTGCAAGCACCGCCGCCGGCCCCAGAGGCGCGAGCGCCGGTGCCCACACCATCGCCGAGTGCTCCCCAATCTCCGCCGCCCAGCGCGCCGGCCATGATCCGGCCGACCGAAATGCTGTCGGCCAAGACGCTCGCCGATCCGCGCAGCCGGCAGGCGCGCGCCGATCTCGCGACCTTCGCTTCCGACGAGCGCATGGTGCAATTGTGCAATCTCGAGGCCATGGACCAGATCCGGCGTTGGCGCGCGGACTTTCATCCGGAACGTGTCGTGCCTTACGCAACGGCCGAGGAGAAGGTCCGCGGCACCACGATCGCCGCCGACGGCGCGGCTTTCCGCAGTCGCAAAAACTGGTATAATCTGAAGTTCAAATGCCAGCTCGCACAAGACGGCGAAAGCGTCATCGGCTTTGAGTTCCTGGTCGGCGATCCCGTGGCCAGGGAGAAATGGGACGAACTCGGCTTGCCAGCGGTGCATTGACCCCAGCGGTGCATGGACGAAGTCTGGCAAATTCCACCAGGCAGCTGCCAGGCCACCAAGTCGTGGCGTTGTGCGGCGACCCAAAAAACCTTATCAAGGCGCACGGCCGGGCGGTGGTCGTTGCCGAGATTTGGCACACTCATTCGCAACAGGATCGCGCTCCGCGCGTGGAAAAATGACAAAAACGCTTCGCAAATCGCTTCGCAAATTCGCCATCGCCATCCCGCTTCTCGCCCTTGGCTTCTACTTCATCCCCATTCTGACGACGATCTTCATCGTTTGCGGCCTGATCGACGTGCTGCGCAACGACAGGAAGGATCTGTCGCTGTTCTCAGGCTACTTCCTTGGCAACGGCCTGTTCACCTGGCTGCTGTCGCCGTTCAATCTGGTGGTCGATCTGCTCTGCTACAGGAACCCCGGCGTGTGGAAGCTGGAGCAGTTTCCGGAGGACTATCAGCGCGAGGTCAATGAGATCCTGGACATCTTCAAGGCGCGCAAGGACGAGATCATCGCCGATATCGACGCCAATTTCGGCGCCGGTCGGCGCGGCATGTATGTCTACCAGTGGTATGGCAAGCACAGGATCGACAACGTCGCCGAGTTCAACAAGGATTTCAAATACATCAAGACCATCGCCGTGTCGGTCTTCAGCAAGCGCGAATCGACCTCCTGGCATTTCGGTCCGCTGCGGCTCAGCCTGCGCATCCTCTACAATCTGGTTCCGGTGAAGTCGGAAATCTTCGTCGAATGCGGCAACGTCAAGAACTACTGGTACGACAACCCGCTGTTCATTTTCGACGACACGCTGCTGCATCGCTCGGTCAACGAGTATGACGGCCGCCGCTACTGCGTGTTCATGGACATCATCAGGCCGTCCCCGGTTCCCAGGCTTATCGCCGGTATGCTCGCGGTTGTCTCGGTCAGCGTCGAACGCATCAATTCGATGTTCTACAAGAACTGGAAGATGATCGGTTCGACCAAGCCGAAGAAGGTCGAAACCACCTGAACAGAAAACCCGTCGACCGGCAGCGGTTCGCAAGCAAGCACCTCTGCCGGTTGCCCGTGGGCCGGCCCATCCAGGCGTTTCTCCACGCTTGCGCCGTGCGCGTTCGAGCAACAGCCATTTGGGCTCTCGACAATTCAATATAAGAATCTGTTCGCAAGATTCGCCGGGATGGCTCTTGGCGGCGTCAGGGGATGGCTCCTGCTTGGTCCCGGCAGTTCTGTCCCTTCTCTTCCTTGGCGGCTTCGAGTGACAAAGAGCAAAATCCTCGGATTCTGGACGGTCACATACATATGCACCGTCTTGCTTGGGGTTGCCCTCAGCGCTGTGTACGTAAATCTCGAAGAGGCCGTCTACTATTGGGACTTCGCGGCCTATTTCAACACGTTCAACCAGCAGGGCGCGCTGCTGGTCGAGAGCCCTTTCGCGTGGCTGAGCCAATTGGGCACTTCTATCGCGACGGAAGATTACGGCGTGGCGATCCTGGTGCCCTTGATGCCGTTTCAGATCATTTTTGGCGGTTCAAGGCTTTCCTTCGTCGCCGGAATAGTCGCGGTTTACCTAGTCCCGGCGGTTCTCTTCATAGGCAGAATAAGCTATCTGGAGGCTGCCTCCGAGACGCCTTCCAGAAGTTGGATTGCCGTCTGGATTGCGGCCTTTCTCTATACTCCGTTTTGGGCGCCGACGCTTCGAGGGTTGCCTGACATTGCCGGTTGTACCGCTCTCACGGCGGCAACCTATTTTCTTTGGAAATCAAGGTTCCTGACCCGGGAGCCGGTGATGAGCGGAATATCGGTCGGCGCATGCCTCTGGTTGGCGTTCATGCTGCGTCGTTGGTACGCCTATGCCGTCATCGGGATCACCGTTTCCGCAGCATTTTTTTGTTTGCTGCAGATTGCAAGAGACCGAGACTTTCCCGCCTTCCGAAAAGCGGCGTTGGGCGGCGTGTGTGCGATTTTCGTTGTTGCCGCAACCGCCTTGAATTTCCAATTGCCGCTGATCGCCAAGATTCTGGGAACCAGCTATGCCGATCTTTACAGCGGATACAGGACGACCATCTTTACCCAACTCGGTGAAATTGGATCCCGCCTTAGCTACGTGAACTGGGCCTTGATCATGGTGGGTCTCTATATCTCCCTAGTGCGCCGCAACAGATTTTCCTTGTTCTGTACCATCGCTTCGATCCTCACCTTTTTTCTTTTTGTCCGTACGCAGGACCCGGAACGTCATCATTCGCTACCGATATTTCTCTGGCTCTTTCCTGCATACGCTCAAGCAATCGTTTCTATTGTTTCGGCGCCGGCGCTGAGATCGCAATGGTCGACCGCCGTGATATCCATTGCCGCTGGACTTGCTTTTTTGGGTACCTTTTTTCCAATCGGCCGGCAGATGCTGTCGCCGATCAGCTACGTTTTTGCCAGGGAAGCCACACTTCCTCTTCACCTCGACAATCTTCCTGAATACAGACGCCTGATCGATGACCTTGTTGAAAGAATGGGGCCAGCGGATCGATTTTCGGTCTTCGCCTCCGGCGCGGTCATGAGCGACGCGCTGTTGTCAGGTATGAACCGAGGCCTTCTCCAGCATGTCGGATGGGCTTGCCAGGTGGATAGCCGCGATCAGTTCCGATCGGACGCATTGAAATCCAGATATGTCGTCGTCACCGACCGGCCCGTTACCCATCTGCGATCCGGCGCACAGCTATGTGTCACGGTTCCGAACGAGTATATTGTTGAAGGGAAGGGTATTGGCGCCGCATACAAGCGCATTGCGGCATACCAGTTGTCCGATGGCGTTACCGGTTACCTCTATGAGCAGGTGCGTCCGGTCAGCAAAGCGGAACTCGATGCGCTTTATGGCGAGTTCAGGACAAAATATCCCGGGTGGGCAACGCCTGCGTGGTGATGATCAAGTTCGCCTGCGTTTGGGCAGTTAGGGCACAGTCCGCGGCTGTTGGACCATTGTCGTATAGCGCCTGCAGGCATCAGTCCTCTACAACTCGATGCTGCGGATATATCTGAACGGATATAACGCTGCTTGAGTTGGAAGCGCCTTGGGAGGATGAGGTGAGCGGACAGCCGGCCCATCATGCTGATATCGTCCAGGCGGCCATTGCCACCAGCGATGCCGCCCGATCGGCGTTGGTTGCCTCCTGGAGGCGCTCGCTCACGCTGCATGGACTGGATCCTGGCCAACGACAGGCGCCTCGACGACTGACCGAAGGCGAGTTCAGGCTGGCGCGGCAGCGGGTCGAGCAGCTGCTGCGGGCCGCGGATGCGAGCCTTGATCGTCTCTATCTCGCGGTCGGCGGCATTGGCTGTTGCGTCCTGCTTGCCGATCGCGACGGTATCCCTGTCGAACGCCGCGGGGCTTCCGCCGATGACGAGACCTTCGACGAATGGGGCCTATGGACCGGGACCGTATGGAGTGAGGACTCCGAGGGCACCAACGGCATCGGCACATGCCTGGCCGACCAGCGCGCACTGACCATCCACCGCGACCAGCATTTCTTTTCGAGCAACACGCTGCTCAGTTGCACCACGGCGCCGATTTACGACCACGAGGGCAATCTGGCTGCCGCGCTCGATGTCTCGTCGTGCCGGTCGGATCTGACCGAAGGCTTTGTCGGCCTGATCGCCATGGCGGTCGGCGATGCCGCCCGCCGCATCGAGGCCGAGAATTTTCGCCTGTCTTTTCCCAATGCCCGCATTCTGCTTGCCTCGGCGGCCGAACGCGGCGCCGGTGCGCTGATTGCGGTCGACGGCGATGATCTGGTCGTCGGCGCGACACGCTCGGCGCGGCAGACCCTCGGTATCACGCAACAGGCGCTGGCCAGGGGGCTGCCCGCCGCCGACATCCTCGGCGACGTCGCCAAGGCCGCGGAGGAACTCGAAGAGGCGGAGCGCGGAGTGATCCAGCGGGCGATCGCGCGAGCCGATGGCAACGTCTCCGCCGCCGCGCACAATCTCGGCATTTCCCGGGCCACTCTGCATCGCAAGCTCGCCCGCTTCGGCATCCGTCGGCCACATTGAGGTTTCCGCGCCGAACCTGTCGCAATCTTGCGACAGTCGGCCCGGGGTGGATGACTTGCCTGGGCTGACAAAGCCCGACGGCATCCTCACTCTCCCTCGCAGCGCGGTACATCCCGTACCGCTGTTTCCTGGGAGGAAGACAATGAACAAGGTGGAATTTTCACGCACGGCCAAGGTGCCCTTCGCCAAGCGTTACGACAACTACATCGGCGGCAAATGGGTGGCGCCGCATTCAGGACGGTATTTCGACAACATCTCGCCGGTGAACGGGAAGCCGCTGGGCGAAATCGCCCGTTCGGATGCAAACGACATCGAGGCGGCACTCGACGCCGCGCACAAGGCCAAGGACGCCTGGGGCAAGACCAGCCCGGCTGCACGCGCGTTGATCCTCAACCGTATCGCCGACCGCATGGAGGACAATCTCGATCTCCTGGCGCTCGCCGAGACCTGGGACAATGGCAAGCCGATCCGCGAGACGACCGCAGCCGACTTGCCGCTCGCCATCGACCATTTCCGCTATTTCGCCGGTGCTTTGCGCGCCCAGGAAGGCAGCCTGTCGCAAATCGACGATGATACCGTCGCCTATCATTTCCACGAGCCGCTTGGCGTCGTCGGTCAGATCATTCCCTGGAATTTTCCGTTGCTGATGGCGGTTTGGAAACTGGCGCCGGCCATTGCCGCCGGCAACTGCGTGGTGCTGAAGCCGGCCGAACAGACACCCGCCACCATCATGCTGTGGGCGGACCTGATCGGCGACCTGCTGCCGGATGGCGTGCTCAACATCGTCAATGGCTTTGGCCTCGAAGCCGGCAAACCGCTCGCGTCGTCGAACCGCATCGCCAAGATCGCCTTCACCGGCGAGACCACGACCGGTCGGCTGATCTCGCAATATGCCAGCCAGAACCTCATTCCGGTGACGCTCGAACTCGGTGGCAAGTCGCCCAACATCTTCTTCCAGGACGTGACCTCAGAAGATGACGACTTCTTCGACAAGGCGATCGAGGGCTTCGTCATGTTCGCGCTCAACCAAGGCGAGGTCTGCACCTGCCCCAGCCGGGCGCTGGTGCATGAGAAGATCTACGACAAGTTCATGGATCGCGCCCTGAAGCGCGTTGCCGCTATCGTCCAAGGCGATCCGCTCGACCCGGCAACCATGATCGGTGCACAGGCATCGGGCGAACAGCTGGAGAAGATCCTGAGCTACTTCGATATCGGCAGGCAGGAAGGCGCCGAGGTGCTGATCGGTGGCGAGCAGAACCATCTGCCGGGCGATCTGGCCGGCGGCTATTACGTCAAGCCGACCGTGTTCAAGGGCCACAACAAGATGCGCGTCTTCCAGGAGGAGATTTTCGGGCCAGTGGTCTCGGTGACGACCTTCAGGGATGACGACGAGGCGCTGTCGATCGCCAACGACACGCTCTACGGTCTCGGCGCCGGCATCTGGAGCCGCGACGCCAACCGCTGCTACCGCTTCGGCCGCGCCATCCAGGCCGGCCGTGTGTGGACCAACTGCTACCACGCCTATCCGGCGCATGCTGCATTCGGTGGCTACAAGCAGTCCGGCATCGGCCGTGAGAACCACAAGATGATGCTCGACCATTATCAGCAGACCAAGAACATGCTGGTCAGCTACAGCCCGAAGAAGCTTGGCTTCTTCTGAGAGCCCTCCCAGGGCTGCGTATGACCTCGGAAGGCCCTATATCGCCGATGGGTCATGCGTATCAGCAAAAGGGGCGCGGCCGTTCCGCCGCGCCCGATCACCTGATGATGCCCGATCGCTTGATAACGGAGAAATGCCGTGCTCGACAAGGTTTCGCTTGGGAAAGTCTCGGCGACGCCGGAGGCCAGAACATTCCTGGCTGAAATCATCGCCGACCACGGGCTGGTGCTGTTCCATCAGTCGGGCGGCTGTTGCGACGGCTCCTCGCCAATGTGCTATCCCCAGAACGATTTCATCGTCGGCGACAATGACGTCATGCTGGGCGAAATCGGCGAGACGCCGGTCTACATCAGCGCTTCGCAATATGAAGTGTGGAAACACACCGATCTCATCATCGACGTCGTGCCGGGCAGGGGCGGCATGTTCTCGCTCGACAATGGTCGCGAGAGGCGGTTTCTGACGCGTTCAACTGTGTGTGCGATCCCATCGCCCTCGGCTTGAAGGGATTGACGTCACCGCCCTTGCACGGGCAGTAGACGACAATGTTCAATCTGCTTCTCATTGTCATCGGCGGCGGCATCGGCTCTGGCGTCCGCCATCTGACCAATATCGGTGCGCTGCGCCTTGTTGGCCCCAACTATCCCTGGGGCACGATGGCCATCAACATCGTCGGCTCCTTTGCCATGGGGCTGTTCATCGCCACCTTGGTGCGCCGCGGCGGATCGGATGAAGTCAGGCTGTTTGTCGCTACCGGCATCTTTGGTGGTTTCACCACGTTTTCCGCCTTTTCGCTCGATTTCGCGACACTGTGGGACCGCGGCGCCACGCTGCCGGCGTTTGGATATGCGCTGGCCAGCGTCATTGGCGCCATCATCGCCCTGTTTCTGGGACTTTGGCTCGCAAGAAGCCTGCCTTAATGCTATTGCCGCGCCAAGCGCAGGCCGAGACCTGCTTTGGAAACGGATAAGCGAAGAAAAAATGGCAGGCGTTGAACAGATCACGGTGGAGGCCGGCGAGGCGGGCATGCGGCTCGATCGCTGGTTCAAGACCCATTTCCCGGGCCTTGGTTTTGGCCATCTGCAGAAGTTGCTGCGCTCCGGCCAGATCCGCGTCGATGGCGGCCGGGTCAAGGCCGACAGCCGTGTCGAGCCTGGCCAGGTGGTGCGTGTTCCGCCGCTCGAGGTCGACAAGAAGGGCGAGAGCGCGCTGACCGGCCATTCGATCCGCAACCAGGGCGATGCCGACGTCCTGGCAAAAATGCTGATCCATGAGGATCCGAAGGTTTTCGTCTTCAACAAACCGGCCGGCCTTGCGGTGCAGGGCGGCTCGGGCGTCACCCGCAATGTCGACGACATGCTGGAAGCCTGGCGCAACCAGAAGGGTGAGAAGCCGCGGCTGGTCCACCGGCTCGACCGCGACACGTCGGGCGTGCTGGTCGTCGCCCGCTCGAGACTGGCCGCCATGAAGCTGTCGGAGGCGTTCCGCGCCCGCGAAACGAAGAAGACCTACTGGGCCCTGGTCAAAGGCGTGCCACCCAAGCGCGAGGACAAGATCTCGACCTGGCTGATCAAGGAGCCGACTGAGGACGGCGACCGCGTTCGGGTGGCCGCGCATGGTGAAAAAGGCGCCGACCACGCCGTGTCCTACTACCGCATCATCGAGCAGGCGGCGCAGACCATGACCTGGCTGGAAATGGAGCCCTATACAGGCCGCACCCACCAGCTTCGCGTCCATGCCGCCTATATCGGTTGCCCGATCATCGGCGACCCGAAATATTTCGAGGCCGATACCAACTGGGATTTCCCAGGTGGCATTCAAAATCGCCTGCATCTGCATGCGCGCCGCATCATCATTCCGCATCCCGACAAGGGCGTCATCGACGTTACCGCGCCGATGCCGCCGCATATGCGCCAGAGCTGGAACCTGATCGGCTTCGACGACGCCAGCGCGGAGGACTGAGCTTGAGCGGCGCCACCGACACGCTCGATCGGCGCGACACAGTCGACATGGCCGCCGCCGCCATCATGGTCGGCCTGACCTTTTCCTGGGGCCTGAACTACGTCGCCGCCAAGATCTCCTACGCCGGCTACGACCCTGTCTTCCTGTCGATCGCACGCTCGGTCATCGGCGGCTTCTGCGTCTTCCTCTGGTGCCGCTGGCGCGGCATCGCGCTGTTCACACGCGATGGCACGTTGCTGGCTGGCATCGCGGTTGGCGTGCTTTTCGGCGTCGAATTCCTGTGCCTCTATGTCGGCCTGGAGCACACGACCGTTGCCCGCAACACGCTGCTGGTCAACTCCATGCCGTTCTGGATGCTGATTGGCGGGCACTTCCTGCTTGGCGAACAGATCACCATGCGCAAGTTCCTTGGCCTGCTGCTGGCCTTCGCCGGCCTTGCCGCCGTCTTTTCCGACAAGCTTGGCGGCGGCGGGGACATGCTGTTCGGCGACCTGCTCAGTCTCGGTTCCGGGTTCTTCTGGGCTTTGACCAATATCCTCATCAAGCGATCCAAACTGGTTGAGGCGAGCGCGGAGAAGCTGCTGCTCTATCAACTCGCCGGCGCGGCGGTCGTCGGCCTGTTGGTGCTGCCGCTCGCCGGCACGCCGGTGCGCGATCCCTCGCTGTTGCCGACATTGGCGCTGCTTTTCCAGGCGATCTACATCGTCGCTTTCACCTATGTCCTCTGGTTCTGGCTGCTGCGCCGCTATCCGGCCTCCGGCCTGTCCAGCTTCACCTTCCTGTCGCCGGTTTTCGGTGTTTTGTGCGGTGCGGTCATCTTGAACGAGCCGCTGACCATTCGCATCTTCCTGGCACTCGGCCTGATTGCCGCCGGCCTGATCATCGTCAACCGGCCGGCACGCAAGCTGACACCGGTGTGAGAGAGATTTTTCATGCGTGATATCCTCAACGACCTCGAAGCAGGCAAGTATCTTTCCGATCCGGATCCGGTGCGCCGCGCCCAGATTCAGATGAAGACACCGCAGCCCAAGCGCTTCTACAAGACCGTTTCGGTTGCGCCGACAGAGGGTGGTTTTGCCGTGCATCTCGACGGCAAGCCGGTGCGCACGCCGGGCAAGGCGCTGCTGGCGCTGCCGACCGAGGCGGCAGCAGTGCTGGTTGCCGAGGAGTTCGCTGAGCAGGGCGAGACGATCAATCCGGTAACGATGCCGGTCATGCGGCTGGTCAACACCGCCATCGACGGCGTCGCCAGCGATCCGCAGGCGGTGCTGGAAGACATACTGCGCTTTGCCTCATCGGACCTGCTCTGTTACCGCGCCGATGCGCCGCAAGGGCTGGTCGAGCGGCAGAACGAGCAGTGGGATCCGGTCATCGATTGGGCGCGCGCCACGCTTGGAGCCCGCTTCAACCTTGCCGAAGGGATCATTCATGTCGAGCAGCCGCGTGAGTCCATCGCCGTTCTGGGCAGTCATCTTGCTCAGCGCGTCGAACCGTTGCGGCTGGCCGCCATCCACGTCATGACCTCGCTGACCGGTTCGGCGCTGCTGGCGCTGGCCGTCGATTTCGGCGAACTCGACTCGGAGGCCGCCTGGGCCGCCGGCCATGTCGACGAGGATTGGCAGATCGAGCAATGGGGACAGGACGCCGAAGCGGTCGCGCGCCGCGCTGCCCGTAGGCGCGATATGCTGGCTGCGGTCAGCCTTCTCGAAGCGCTCAAGGCCTGACCGGCCGGTCCCTGCCGCACCGCACCTAATACCAAAGTCATAATCCCATCGTCGCTCTGCCTTCGGCGAGCGCTTTCTGTCATTTTTTCCGTGATGGCTCGGCATTTCCGAGTCCGCGTTCGGAGGAGAGCGCGGACGTTGGCGCCCGGCATCGAGGACAGGGTCTCACGGGAGGACAACTCAATGGCAATTGCATCGACCGCCGGCGGAACCAGCCGCGGCATGACTCGGGAGGAGAAGAAGGTTATCTTCGCCTCCTCGCTCGGCACCGTTTTCGAATGGTACGATTTCTATCTCTACGGTTCGTTGGCGGCCTTTATCGGCTCGACCTTTTTCAGCCCGACCATTCCGGAGGCGACGCGCAACATCTTCGCGCTGCTAGCCTTTGCCGCCGGCTTCCTGGTGCGCCCGTTCGGCGCGCTGCTGTTCGGTCGCATCGGCGACCTCGTCGGCCGCAAATACACATTCCTCGTCACCATGACGATCATGGGCCTGTCGACCTTCCTGGTCGGCCTGCTGCCCGGCTATGCAACCCTGGGCATCGCGGCTCCCGTGATCCTGATCGTCCTGCGCATGCTGCAAGGCCTGGCGCTCGGTGGTGAATATGGCGGTGCGGCGACCTATGTTGCCGAGCACGCGCCTGACGATCGCCGCGGCTTCTACACCTCATGGATCCAGACGACAGCGACGCTCGGCCTGTTCCTGTCGCTGATCGTCATCCTGATTGTCCAGGGATCAATTAGTAAGGAGTCTTATGCCGCCTGGGGCTGGCGCATACCGTTCATCGTCTCCTTCCTGCTGCTTGCCGTCTCGGTCTGGATCCGGTTGTCTCTGTCAGAGTCTCCGACGTTCCAGAAGATGAAGGACGAAGGTAAGGGCTCCAAGGCGCCGCTGTCGGAGGCCTTTGGCCAGTGGAAGAACGCCAAGATCGCTTTGCTGGCGCTGCTTGGTCTCACCGCCGGCCAGGCCGTCGTCTGGTACAATGGCCAGTTCTACGCGCTGTTCTTCCTGACGAACGTGCTCAAGGTCGACGCGCAGTCGGTCAATATCATGATAGCCATTGCGCTGGCGCTTGGCTCGATCTTCTTCGTCGTCTTCGGCTGGCTCTCCGACAAGATCGGTCGCAAGCCGATCATCATGGCTGGCCTCGCGCTCGCCATTGTCTGCACCTTCCCGCTGTTCAAGGCGCTGACCCGGGCGGCCAACCCGGCACTTGCTAACGCACAGCAGAACACAAGGGCGACGGTGACCGCAGCCCCGGGCGACTGCAGATTCCAGTTCAATCCGGTCGGCACGGCGAAGTTCACGACGTCCTGCGACATCGCGACTTCATTCCTGACCAAGAACTCGGTTCCCTATGAAGTGTTGTCGACGGCGGCGCCTGGAACGGCTGCGTCGGTCAAGATCGGCAACGAAACCGTGGACTCCTACGATGCGGTCGCTGCCGGTGATCAGGCCAAGGCCAAGGATGCAGCCTTCGCCAAGGCTATCAACATCTCCCTGAAAGACGGTGGTTATCCGCTGAAGCGCGCGGCGATCAAGGTCGCCGACCAGAAACTCGACGCCTTCATTGCAGCCAATCCTGAACTCAAGCTCGACGCGGCAACTATTCGCGGCGGCGAAAAGGCAGCGGTGCCGACTGATCAGGCGGTCAAGGACAAGCTCTTGACATCAGATGAGGCAGCGGGTGCGCCGGAGGTCACAGTCTACAACATACCGGGCGGCGGTGCCTTCGCCATGTTCGCCGACCCGGCCGGGATCAACTGGCCGATGACGATCGGCATCCTGTTTATCCTGATCCTGTTCGTGACCATGGTCTATGGTCCGATTGCCGCAATCCTGGTCGAGATGTTCCCGACCCGCATCCGATATACCGGTATGTCTCTGCCCTATCACATCGGCAATGGCTGGTTCGGTGGCTTGCTGCCGGCGACGGTGTTCGCGCTCAGTGCCTATAAGGGCGACATTTACTACGGCCTTTGGTACCCGGTGGTGATCGCGGCGTTCACGCTCGTCATCGGCATGATCTTCGTCAAGGATACGCTTGGCACTGACCTGCACGCCAAGGACTGACGGATCATCGGTCAACAGAAAGCCCGGCGTGATCGCTCACGCCGGGCTTTTGGTGCCTGAGACCTGAAGAAGCGGATCAGCTCTTGCGCTGATTTTCTTCCTCGACGGCCGCTTCGTGATACCAGCCGTCAAAATCGGCGTGCGTGTTGCGCAACGAGGCCAGCTCTGCCGCGAATTTCGCCTTTACGCCTAAATTTGAGGCAGAGTTGCGCGCTGCCAGAGGGAACACCAGAATTTTTGCCGACGGACGGGAGTGGACGACTTCCATGAGCGGTCTCCTTTCTTCTTATTGAGCTTTTCGATTCAGCTTTCCCAGAAGATAGGTCCTGCGATTCCTTTAGGCAATATGCCTACGAAAAGATCATCAAACGCCTAATATTTATGCAGTATCTGCGTTTGATCGATATGGACCCAGTGGTGAGACGGCTGAGTAAATTCAGCGCGATATCGCGGCCATTTTGCCGCACCCGTCGACGCCCGAGTGGCACACGAATTGCATTTTATCAATCGGCAGCGCCGGCTGCCGACGGCAGACGCATGTCGACCCCGTCTGGTGTTCGGTGATCAAGCAACGAGAGGCTAGAATGACGAAATACAAGCTCGAGTACATTTGGCTCGATGGATACACCCCGGTCCCCAACCTTCGCGGCAAGACGCAGGTCAAGGAATTCGCCGAATTCCCGACGCTGGAAGAGCTGCCGCTGTGGGGCTTCGATGGTTCCTCGACCATGCAGGCAGAGGGCCACAGCTCCGACTGCGTGCTGAAGCCGGTCGCGGTCTATCCGGACCCGACCCGCACCAATGGCGTGCTGGTCATGTGCGAAGTCATGATGCCGGACGGCGTCACGCCGCACGCCTCCAACAAGCGCGCCACCATCCTCGATGACGAGGGCGCCTGGTTCGGCTTCGAGCAGGAATATTTCTTCTACAAGGACGGCCGCCCGCTCGGCTTCCCGGAGACCGGCTATCCCGCGCCGCAGGGCCCGTACTACACAGGCGTCGGCTACAAGAACGTTGGCGATGTCGCACGCCAGATCGTCGAAGATCATCTCGACCTCTGCCTCGCCGCCGGCATCAACCATGAAGGCATCAACGCCGAAGTGGCCAAGGGCCAGTGGGAATTCCAGATCTTCGGCAAGGGCTCCAAGAAGGCCGCCGACCAGATGTGGATCGCCCGCTATCTGCTTCTGCGCCTCACCGAAAAATACCGCATCGACATCGAGTTCCACTGCAAGCCGCTCGGCGATACCGATTGGAACGGCTCGGGCATGCATGCCAATTTCTCGACCGCCTATATGCGCGAAGTCGGCGGCAAGGCATATTTCGAATCGCTGATGGCGCAGTTCGACAAGAACCTGATGGACCACATCGCCGTCTACGGGCCGGACAACGACAAGCGTCTGACCGGCAAGCACGAGACCGCGCCATGGAACAAGTTCAGCTACGGCATCGCCGACCGTGGTGCCTCGATCCGTGTGCCGCACTCCTTCGTCAAGAATGACTACAAGGGCTATCTGGAAGACCGTCGCCCGAACTCGCAAGGCGACCCCTACCAGATCGCTTCGCAGATTCTGAAGACCATCTCGGAGGTTGCGACCGACGCGAAGGTCTCGGCTGCTGCGTAGTCGGATGGGGCTGACGGCCCCATGCTATCTGACAACCGGACAAGAACCTCGGCGAAAGCCGGGGTTCTTTTTTTGCCGCAGGTCTGGTGAGCGCCGTTTGCCTATTGAACTGCCGCAAGCGCAGCATCCACATCATTGCAGAAATCCAGACACCATTTTCTGGCATAGTCCTGATCGATCCCCACCAGGCTCGCCTGCCCAAGCGTGCTCCTTGCCTTGGGGAGATTGCCACTGCGAAGGTAGCGGCCGGATTTCAGGAGCAGCGCAAGCGAAAGAGTTTGCCGAGCACTCTCATAAGGCATCAGCGAAAGCGCCTTTCCCGCGTACTCGATAGCGCCGTCGGCGTCAGCAAAGCGCATCAGCAAAAACTGCGCATAGTTTGCGTTCAGGTTTGGCGCCGTCGGCGCCATTTCCAATTGCCGCAGGTAGTAACGCTTCGCAGTGTCTCCAGTGCCGACACGCCCATCGGCCCTTGCAATCAATTCGTCATCCTGCAGGCCTGCTTGCTTGTAGAGAGCGATCAACTCCCGGAATTTTCCCTGGGCGTAGAGTTGTGTGCCTTTCTTGGGTGCAACCAATTGCACAGGATATTGTCTGCTTTCGCCCTCCGCGATCAATCGTTGGATCTCGGGCGAATCGTCGAGGCTTGCGACGATATCGAAACGAAGGCTCCAGGCCATTTGGGCGACATCCGGATCATCCCGGATTTGGTCCAGTATCTTGAGTGCGGCCTTCGCGTAGTCCGGCTGGTATCGGAACGTTCCTGCGTAGAAATACAGGTATCCAGATGCCAGGTTCCAGCGCGCCATCTGAAGCTGAAATTCCGGCGTTGGCTCCGACGAAGCCAGGACGCGCTGCGTGACTTGCGCGAGCGTTTGCAGAAGTCCCGGCTGAAACCTGTACTGATCCAGTGCCTTGGCCATGACCGTGGCCAAAGTCGAAGCATCTGCGTCGATTTTGTAGATCTGGTCCGCGAGCAGATCGGCGGATTTGTCATCCGGGATGCCGCCGTTGTTTGCGATTGCCAAGACAGCCTCGGCGATTGCCAATGGTTGCCCATTCGCTTTGGCAAGGCCAGCCCTGGCGGACATCACTGCCTTGTTGGGATCGCCGGTTCGGTCGAACAAAAGTGCCCAGGTCAGATCGACCCAGGGATCCTTGGCATCGAGTTCAGCAGCTTTGCCGAGTTGAAGCCTGGCGCTGGCCGGGTCGCCCGAGAGAATGAAGGCGCGAGCACCCAGAATGTAGGATTTGGCATAGGTCGGCTCGAGTTTTTGCAGCTCCAGAACAATCGGAGTGAATGACTTGGCTCCGATGGCCATGCCCAGGCCGTCCGAAACCCATAGCCATTTGGCGCGGGCTGCCTCCACTTGAATGGGGATAAAGCCGGGGTGGGTGGCGCTGAAATTCTGGATGTCCGCCTGAACCTTCGCGACTTGCGCGGCATCGCTGCGCCAATTGTCGAGGGCGTTCACGATATTGTCGAATGCGACTTTGTCGGCTTGGCTAAGCTGTTGGAGGCTCTCGCCAAGCGCGCTGGAAGATTGCCCCATCACGAACAAGGCGACCAGTAGGGCGGCAATAACTCGCCTGGCGATCATCGGGCAATGCTCCATCTTTGCAACCGAGGATAGATGGATAGATTTATGACCGGGTGAATCCGGTCATGAAAATTGAAGAGATGACTGCGAGTGCTTTGTCACCGGACGGCAGCTTGCTGGTGCCGACCTGGATTATGGCGTGCAAAGGGTCAGCCAGCGATCGCGTCGCGCACCTTCAGTGCGGCGACGACCTTGGCATGGGGCAAGGCAGGGCTGCGGTTGCCGTCGCGGCCGGTCATGTCGCTGTTGGCGACGAGCGCGTTGAGCACCGCCTCCTCGGTCGCCTGCACGACGGCGGCATAGAAATCGTCCATGCGCCCCCACGGGATGAAATCCATGCGGCTGTAGCTCTCTTCGCTGGCCGGACCCTTGGGAAAGCGGCCGTTGAGCGCATCGCGGTTGGCGGTCGAGAAGCCGAGGAAAATGTCGCCGGAGAAATGCGAGCCTGTCGTGCCGGTCCGCGCCAGGCCGAGCGGCACGCGCCGGGCCAGCGCCTTGCATTGGCCAGGCAAGAGCGGGGCGTCGGTGGCGATGATGCCGATGCAGGAGCCGGCGCCTGTCGGGCCGCCCCGGAAGTACGCCTCCATGGGGTTGTCGTCTGTCAGCTGGTCACCGAGCGGCACGCCGGCGATGGTGAGCTCGCGGCGCGAGCCGAAATTGGCCTGCAGGAAGACGCCGACCGTGTAGGAGCGATGGCCGTAGTCGACGACCCGTGAGGCCGTACCCGAGCCGCCCTTGAAGGCATAGCAATTCATGCCCGTGCCGCCGCCGACCGAGCCTTCCTCGATGCGCCCGCTTGCTGCGTTGTCGATCGCGGCCATCGCATGATCGACCGTGACATGCGAGCCGTTGATGTCGTTGAGATAGCCATCCCAGGTTTCAGCCACCACCGGCAGTAGCCACTGCTTGGCGACATCGGGCTTGTGGCGGGCCACCCAATCGATGGTACCGCGATGGCAGGGCCCGACCGCATGGGTGTTGGTTATCAGGATCGGCAGGCTGATGCTGCCGGCCTCCTCGATCCACGATGCACCGGTCATCTCGCCATTGCCGTTGAAGGAATGATAGCCGGCGGCGCAAGCGATACCGACGCCGTCATGGCCGAACGGCAAAATGGCCGTCACGCCGGTGCGCACCGGTCCGTGTCCATCGAGCTTGCCTTCGCCCTTGATGATCGTGGAGTAGCCGACCAGGACACCGTCGACATCGGTGATGGCATTGGCGGGGCCGGGCGTGCCTTGCAAGGGAATGGCGAGCGCGCGGGCTCGCGCCTTGCCGGCTGGCGTGGTGGTGTGGGTCGGCAATTGGTCCATGCTTGGGGCTCGCTCCGTTGATGTAAGCCGGCTCAGCGAAGGCTGCAGCCGGTCGCAAGCTCGGCGTAGCTGGTCAGGATTGCCAGCGCCGAAGCTTGATCGACCGCGGGCACAACGTTGACGAGATGCAGCCCCAGGCCGTCCTCGAGCACCACCAGGCTGCGCGCGATCGTCTCGCTGGCCGCCTGCAACTTGAAGATGCCGGTGGCGGCGCCCGCTTCCAGGATGCCGACATAGATCGACACCTGCCGTTCGAACAGCGTGATGTGGCGGGCGGCATAGCTCGGATCCGAGCGTGAATACGCGCCGAGCTCAAGCAGCAGCCGGCAGAGCTGGTCATCCGTGTCGGTCGGCAGCCCGTTCTCGATCATCGTTTTCAGCCGCAGCCGCGGATCGGCGATCTCGGCGACCGACGCCGCGCGTATCGTGCAGAACCGCTCGACAGCCTTGCGCTGCACATCGTCCAGCAGATCCTTCAGGCCGGGATAGTAGTAGAGCAGGGCGCTCGAACTCATCCCGGCCTCATTTGCAACGTCGCGCAGCGTGACGCCGGCAAGGCCGCGCTTGGCGATCATCGATTCTGCCGCTGCGACCAGAGTGAGGCGGCGATCGGTCTGGGTTTTGGGTCGTCCCATTTCTGTTTCCTGAATTATATTCAATTAAAAACTGGCGTGAAAAATTTTGCAAGCACCCATGTACCATATTTGTTGACGATATCTGACTCCGTCGATAGGTTCCGCGTCGGAGGATAATTTTTATCTGATTAAAAAAAGGGGAGGACGATGTCTACAAACGAAGGAATAACAGGGGCGGTCGACAAGGCTGCGCCAACCGCCAAGGGGCTGGACCGGGCGCTCAATGCGTTGGGCACGCTGATGATCGTGCTGTCGGCGGTGACGCCGGCGTCCTCGGTGTTCATCATCGTGCCGGGCGTCATCGCGCTGGCCGGCACCGGCTCATTCCTGAGTTTCGTCATTGCCGCCGTCATCGGGCTGTTCATGGCCTTCGTCTATGCCGAACTGTCATCGGCCTATCCGATGGCCGGCGGCGAATACACCATGATCGGCCGCACGCTTGGCCGCTTCTGGGGCTTTGTCACGCTGGTGCTGGTGTTCGTCTCGATCGTGCTGATCGTTGCCGTCATCGCGCTCGGCGTCGGCACCTATCTCGGCGTTCTCATTCCCAACCTCAGCCCGCAATGGGTCGGCGTGGTGACGATCGCGCTGGCCGGCACGGTCGCGGCAATGCGCATCAAGCTCAACGCCTTTGTCACTGGCATCTTCCTCGGCATCGAAATGCTGGCGTTGCTGGTTCTGACCGGGCTCGGCTTTGCCCATGTCGAGCGGCCGCTGTCGAGCCTGTTCACGTCACCGCAATTGCTCGATGCCACCAACACGCTGGTGCCGGCGTCGGCCGGGATCATCCTTGCGGCCACCGCTGTCTCGCTCTTTGCCTACAATGGCTATGGCGCGGCCGCCTATTTCGGCGAGGAGACGCAGGACGCCAAACGCAACATCGGCAAGGTTGTGGTCTGGGCGCTGTTGATCACGGTCGCTGCTGAACTCATTCCGCTGACCGCCGTGCTGCTCGGCTCTCCGGATCTGGCGGGGCTGCTCGCAGCGCCCCAGAAGATCGAATATTTCCTCGAGGCGCGTGGTGGCCATGCGCTGACGGTGCTGATCAGCCTCGCCATCGCGGTTGCGATCTTCAACGCGGTCATCGCCATCATCCTGCAGGCGGCGCGGCTGCTGTTCAGCTCCGGCCGCGATAAGACCTGGTTCGGCCCGATCAATGCCGCGGTCGCCTCCGTCCATGGCAGCTACGCGTCGCCGTGGGTCGCCACCATCGTCGTGTCGGTGCTGGCGGCGGTCGCCTGCTTCATCGACATCAACCTTTTGCTGGTGGTCAGCGGCACCTCGCTGGTGGTGATCTACGCGCTTCTGTGCGTGGCGGCGTTTGCCGGGCGCCGCAACGGCACCACGGCTGGCGGACACTACCGCATGCCCTTGTTTCCGGTGCCGGCCATCCTTGCCTTCGTGGCGCTGGTCTATGTCGCCTACCAAAACCTGCTCGACGCCGCCTTCGGGCGGCCGAGCCTGATCGCGACGCTGCTGATCATGGTCGTGGCGGCGATCTACTATGTGCTGGTGCTGGCCAGGCGGACGGACTGGAACCTGCACGGCCCCGACGAGCTTGCCGGATAGACGTCACCCTCCGACGCTCTGTCCGTGCGAGAACCCCGGCCTTCGCCGGGGTTCTTTTTGCCATGCTGGCCCGGCAGACCGAATTCCCCCAAAAAAAGTCAGGTTGAAAAGAATCCGACAAATTCACCAGGCTGGGAGGCTTTTGATTGATGCCCCTTGCCACCATTGGTGCTGTGCGTTTCCGCGTTCGCTGAAAAAGCCCGGAAAACAGCCTGTTTCAGGTCATCCGTACACCAATGATCAGCTATATAAGCCTCTGATCAAACACCGAAATCGGCGTTCGGCACCTCCGGCCGGCGGCGTTGACAGATTGCACCGCCGCATGCGTATTCGTGGCCTTGGGGTTACGCCAAAGCGATGCTGTTCGAACGGGGCGGGGTTTCTTGAACGACGGCATTGGCGGGGGCGCCGGACGAGCGGGCATTGCAGCCTGAGGCAGTGTGCCGCTCGCTCCTGGCGATTGATTGCGGTTGAAATGACCAGCCATCAGCCTTCATTTTGCGGCTTCTGCAGGTGGCCACGGCCGCAGGCTAGTCCGGCTATAAAAACCGCTCCTTAAACCAAAAAAGCTTGCCCGCTGTCGCGCGTGGTTGGTCGCACGCAAACCATCCGCGGAGCATTGGGGACAGCAAAAAGCCCTTGAAGGCGGAAATCCTTCAAGGGCTTTGCATTGTTATCCCGGCGGGATCTTAGACCGAATAGTACATGTCGTACTCGACCGGATGCGGGGTCATTTCGAAGCGCATCACCTCGGCCATCTTCAACTCGATGTAGCTGTCGATCTGGTCGTCGTCGAAGACGCCGCCGGCCTTCAGGAAGCCGCGGTCCTTGTCGAGGCTCTGGAGGGCTTCACGCAGCGAGCCGCAGACGGTCGGGATCTTCTTCAGCTCCTTCGGCGGCAGGTCGTAGAGATCCTTGTCCATCGGCTGTCCCGGATGGATCTTGTTCTTGATGCCATCGAGACCGGCCATCAGCAACGCGGAGAAGGCCAGGTAGGGATTCGCGCCCGGATCGGGGAAGCGGACCTCGACGCGCTTGGCCTTCGGCGACGAGCCGAACGGGATGCGGCAGGAGGCCGAGCGGTTGCGTGCCGAATAGGCGAGCAGCACCGGCGCTTCATAGCCGGGCACCAGGCGCTTGTAGGAGTTGGTCAGCGGGTTGGTGAACGCGTTGATCGCCTTGGCGTGCTTGATGACGCCGCCAATGAAGAACAGGCAGTTCTCCGACAGGCCCGCATATTCGTTGCCGGCGAAGGTCGGCTTGCCACCTTTCCAGATCGACATGTGGACATGCATGCCCGAACCGTTGTCGCCGAAGATCGGCTTCGGCATGAAGGTTGCCGTCTTGCCATAGGCGTTGGCGACCTGGTGCACGACGTATTTGTAGATCAGCATCTTGTCGGCGTTGCGGACCAGCGCGTCGAACTTGATGCCAAGCTCATGCTGGGCGGCAGCGACTTCGTGGTGATGCTTTTCGACGCGCACGCCCATTTCGGCGAGCACGGTCAGCATTTCCGAGCGCATGTCCTGCGCGCTGTCGATCGGTGGCACCGGGAAATAGCCGCCCTTGACGCGCGGGCGGTGGCCGAGATTGCCGGTCTCGTAGTCGGTGTCGTCATTCGACGGCAGTTCGGTGGAATCGAGTTTGAAGCCGGTGTTGTAGGGATCGGCCTTGTACTTGACGTCGTCGAACACGAAGAACTCTGCTTCCGGGCCGACATAGATGGTGTCGCCGATGCCTTCGGCCTTCATGTAGGCCTCGGCCTTCTTGGCCGTGCCGCGCGGATCGCGGTTGTAGGATTCGCCCGAAACCGGGTCGAGGATGTCGCACAGGATGACCATGGTCGACTGCGCGAAGAACGGGTCCATGTGGACCGTGTCCGGATCGGGCATCAGAACCATGTCGGACTCGTTGATGGCCTTCCAGCCGGCAATCGAGGAGCCGTCGAACATGACGCCATCGGCAAACATGTCTTCCTCGACCTCGACGACATCCATCGTCACGTGCTGCAGCTTGCCCTTCGGGTCGGTGAAGCGCAGGTCGACGAATTTCACGTCGTTGTCCTTGATCTGCTTCATGATGTCTTTGGCTGTCGTCATGTCATGTATCCCTGTTTGATGACGTTTTTTGATGGATGACGGTTCTTGGAGGATGGCCGCGTCAGACGGCGTCCATGCCGGTTTCGCCGGTGCGGATGCGTACGACTTCCTCGATATTGGAGACGAAGATCTTGCCGTCGCCAATGCGGCCGGTCTGGGCCGCCTTGCGGATGGCCTCGATCGCACCTTCGACCGCATCGTCGCCGAGCACGACCTCGATTTTCACCTTGGGCAGGAAATCGACGACGTATTCGGCGCCACGGTAGAGTTCGGTGTGGCCTTTCTGACGTCCGAAGCCCTTGGCCTCGGTCACGGTAATGCCTTGCAGTCCGGCCTCCTGAAGCGCTTCCTTCACTTCGTCCAGCTTGAATGGCTTGATGATCGCTTCGATCTTTTTCATGTAAAAAGTGGCCTCCACTGCCAAAAAAACGGGTTGTGAGCCCCCGCTTGCGCCTCAATCAAGCACGAACTGTGCCAATCCGAGGGATTCGAAGCGGTCTCATACGATTTCGAAGCCATGCCGCACCTGGATGCAAATTCGCGTCATTCACTGCAACGGATGCGGCATGGGCTGCAAGAGCCTACACAGTGCCGTCATTTGCGTCCGCACAAAAACCAAGCAAGTTGCTCATACAATGGGCGATCCTGCGCCTGCGACGTGCATCCTGACGGTCTGGCGGCGGATCGCAACAACTCCTCCCCGTTTGCGTCGAGCCGAAAACTGGACAATGCTTGATCGAATGCGGATCGGCAATCCATGAGCAACGAACTTCTTTCTCCCGCCGAAATGAGCGAGGCGGATCGGATGACGATTGCCGCCGGCGCAGTTGACGGCATCGGCTTGATGCGCCGTGCCGGAGAAGCGGTCGCGGCCGAAGTTCTCAGGCGTTATCCCTCAGCGACGCATGTCCATGTGTTGTGCGGTCCGGGCAACAATGGCGGTGACGGTTGTGTCGTCGCCCGCATCCTGGCCGGCAGCGGCGTTGCCACGACGATTTGGGCGTCCGGTGCGCCGCGGCCGCAAAGCGACGCAGCACTTGCTGCAGCGGAATGCCCGATCGAGCCGCGGCCGTTGTCCGGCTTTAGGGCCGAGCTGGGTTCGATCGTGGTCGACGCACTTTACGGGGCAGGGCTGTCCAAGCCACTGTCCGGCGGTGCCGCCAAGGCAGTCGAAATTGTCACGGACCTCCATTTGCCCGTTGTCGCGGTCGATCTGCCTTCCGGCGTTTCCGGCGATAGCGGCAAAGTGCTGGGCAAGGCATTTACCGCCGATGTTACCGTCACCTTTGCACGCAAGAAGCCCGGCCATCTGCTCCTGCCGGGCCGAGAGCGATGCGGCGAGATCGTGCTTGCCGATATCGGCATCGGCGACGACATCATTGCACGGCTCCAGCCCCGGGCGTTCGAGAATACGCCGGCGCTTTGGCTGCGCGGTTTTCCGGTTCCGGCTGTCGATGCGCACAAATACAAGCGCGGCCATGTCGGCGTCTTTTCCGGCGGGCCGAGCGCCACCGGCGCGGCACGGCTGTCGGCGGTGGCCGCGGCCCGAAGCGGGGCAGGGGCGGTGACCGTGCTGTCGCCGGGCAACGCCATGCAGGTCAATGCCGCCCATCTGACCTCGATCATGCTGCGCAAGACCGACGACGTCGCCAACATCAGCGAATTTGTCAGCGAACGCCGGCCTTCGGCCTTCGTTCTCGGCCCTGGCTTTGGCGTCGGTGAAAAAACGCGGACCTTTGGGCTGGTACTCCTCGCCGCCGGTCAACCGCAGGGTACTTCCGCACGGGTCGATGGCCTCGTGTTCGACGCCGACGCGATCACCGCGTTTCGCGACGAGCCGGACGTTTTGTTCGAAGCGGCGCGCGGGCCGCATGCGCCAGCCCTGGTGATGACGCCACACGACGGGGAGTTCGCCAGGCTGTTTCCCGACATCGCGAGTGATGACGCCTTGTCCAAGCTCGACAAGGCGCGTGCGGCGGCCGCACGTGCCAATGCCGTTATCGTCTACAAGGGCGCCGACACGGTGATCGCTGCTCCCGATGGCCGGGCGGCGATCAATTCCAACGGCGCGGCCTGGCTTGCCACCGCAGGATCAGGCGACGTGCTGTCTGGCATCGCCGCCGGGCTGCTGGCGCAAGCCATGCCGGCGTTCGAAGCAGCCTGCGCGGCGGTGTGGATCCATGCCGAGGCCGGCAGCCGGTTCGGACCGGGGCTGATCGCCGAGGATCTGCCGGCGGCGCTGGTGCCGGTGCTGCGCGAACTGGTCGAAGCACGGCCGAAGGTGCCGATCGGATGAAGCGTTTCGCGCTCGTCGTTGCGGCCATCATCGCGCTGTTTACGCCGCATGGCGTGCGCGCCGGGCAGCCTGTGACCATCGTCGACGATCCGGCGATGCTCGCCGCCCTCGATACCAAGGGCTACGGTTTTGCCTCACTTTTTGGCGCGGTGGGTGAGGGCGATTTGAAAACGCTCTATGACAAGGCGCCGGCCTATCATGCGATCGTCGATACGGTGGCATCAGACATTGCCGCACTGCGCGCCGAGATAAAGACCGGCGGGCGCACGCTCTATGAGGTGACCGACGGCAATGTCGGCCGCATCATGGACATGCGCTGGCTGAAGACTGAGGTGGCGCGCTTCCGGCTGGTCGGAATCGTCAACCGGCTCGACCGGCGTGATTTCGCTGCACTGGAGGGCGGCAAGAGCTGCGGCGAGGTGCGTTTCATCTATCGCCTGGCCTACAGCTTCAGGAAGGGCGGCAAGGTCCTGGCCTCGCGGCTGCCGTTCAATTTCAACGCCGTCTACAGTGCGGCACCCGATGCCGATGGCGGTTGCGTCGGCGTTGCCGGGCGCTGGACGCCGCTGCTGGATGAGAGCGTCGATGCCGGCTGGCTGACTGGTGGGCCGCTGGAAAAGGCCGGGCTGACCTTCAAGCAGCTCGAGCTCAATGCGCAGGTGGTGCGCTTTCCCTCCGGCCAGGAGACCGAATTCGGCGGGCAGGCCGCCTACCTCATGCGGATCTTCGGCATCGAAGGCGCCACGGTCAGCGAGAAGCCGCTGGAAAACACGCCGGACACCGCACGTCTCTCACAAGACGCGGGGCTAAAGAAAAGCCTTGCCGAGTATGTCAGCGCCAACGTCGCGGCGATCGATCTTGGCGTCTACGAAATCCCCAACGCATTCCTGGCAAAAAAAATCATCTCGTGGTCGACATTCGGCAGCGCAAGACAGGCCAACCATCCGTTTACGCAATTATTCCAGCCCAAGGAATTCGCACCACTCGATTATTCCACACTGAAACTGGTGCGCACGCCGGAGGCGCTGGTCGAGCGGCTGGACAATGGCGCCTGCCAGGGCTGTCACCAGGCGGGATCCACGGCCGGCTTCCACTTCATCGGCCTCGACGACAAGACGACATCGCCGCTCAACCGCATCGAGGTCGGCATCTCGCCGCATCTCCACGCCGAGATTCCCCGGCGCCAGGCCTGGCTGCGCGCAACGCAAGAAGGCAAGGAGTCGAACCGCTACCGGCCGCTGTCCTTCGCACCACCTGCGACATGGACAGACGCCGGCGACGTCGATTACGCGCCAGCCGAGATGGCGATGCCGTGCCTGATGCCGGACGATGCAAAACGCTTCGGTGCAACCTGGCAATGCGGCGGCGGCACCGTCTGCACGCCGCTGACGACAGCATCGGGCGTGCGCACCACGTTGGCGCAATGCCTGCTGCCGAAGGACAGTCCCAAAATGTTCTCCGGCCATCCCTGCCTGACCGGCTCGATCGCCAGCAACGCGGCGCAGCCTTTCAATGACCGCTACAGCATCACGGGGCAGTTCGCGGCCTTTGCGCCGGATGTCTCGCGCACCGCCTACACCTGCCGTCCGCCCAAGATCGGTGTGCCTGCAGGCATCGCCTATCGCGGTTGTGACGACAAGGATCGTACCTTCGCTGCCTTCAATGCCGGCAAGCCGATGCCGAACGAGATTTGCGGGCTGGTCGGCGGCAAGAAATTCGACATCTGCGTGGCGACCAACAATTTCGACCAGTGTCTTGGCGGCGCCGTCAATCGCGGCAACCGCCCGGCCTGTGATGCCGAGCATTTCTGCCGCGAGGACTATATGTGCCAGTCACTGCCGCCGGACACGCCGGGCATTTCAAAAGTGAAAGGCATCGGCTTCTGCTCGCCGACCTATTTCATCTTCCAGATGCGCATCGACAACCACGCAACGCCATGGGCGAGCCCGACGAGCGCCACCATGGACGCTGGGTTCGGCGCGGTGGAGGAGGAGTGAGGTCTCGACAGCTCCTCACAGCGGGATGTTGTCGTGCTTCTTCCAGGGGTTCTGCATGTCCTTGTTGCGCAGCATCCGCAACGCCCGCGCAATACGGCGGCGGGTCGAGTGCGGCATGATCACCTCATCAACATAGCCACGCTCGGCGGCGACAAAGGGTGACAGGAAGCGATCCTCGTAAGCCTTTGTATGGGCTGCGATCTTTTCCGCGTCGCCAATGTCCTTGCGGTAGATGATCTCGACCGCGCCCCTGGCGCCCATTACGGCGATCTGCGCCGTCGGCCAGGCATAGTTCATGTCGCCGCGCAGATGTTTCGACGCCATCACGTCATAGGCGCCGCCATAAGCTTTGCGGGTGATGACGGTGATCTTCGGCACGGTTGCCTCGGCATACGCGAAGAGCAGCTTGGCGCCATGCTTGATCAGCCCGCCATATTCCTGCGCCGTGCCGGGCAGGAAACCGGGGACATCGACGAAGGTGACGATCGGGATCGAGAAACAGTCGCAGAAGCGCACGAAGCGCGCCGCCTTGCGGCTGGCGTCGGAATCGAGCACGCCGGCCAGCACCATCGGCTGGTTGGCGATGAAGCCGACGGTGCGGCCTTCCACGCGCCCGAATCCGGTGACGATGTTTTTGGCAAAGCTCTGCTGGATCTCGAAGAAGTCGCCTTCGTCGGCGACCTTCAGGATCAATTCCTTGATGTCGTAAGGCTTGTTGGCGTTGTCGGGGATCAGCCGGTCGAGCGACGGATCATGGTCGGTGACCGACTGGTAGCATTCGATCTCGGGGATCTCCGACGTGTTCGACGCAGGTAAGAAATCGACCAGCCGGCGCATCTGCAGGAGCGCCTCGACATCATTGTCATAGGCGCCGTCGGCGATTGAAGATTTGGTCGTGTGGACGGACGCACCGCCGAGGCTTTCGGCCGTCACTGTCTCATTGGTGACGGTCTTCACCACATCCGGCCCGGTGACGAACATGTAGGAGGTGTCGCGCACCATGAAGATGAAGTCGGTCATGGCGGGCGAATAGACGTCGCCGCCGGCGCACGGACCCATGATCACGGAAATCTGCGGGATGACACCGGAGGCCAGCACGTTGCGCTGAAAAATCTCGGCATAGCCGCCAAGCGCCGCCACGCCCTCTTGGATGCGGGCGCCGCCGGCGTCGTAAATGCCGATGATCGGCGCACGGTTGCGCAGCGCCATCTCCTGCACCTTGATGACCTTCTCGGCATGGGCTTCCGACAGCGAGCCGCCGAACACGGTAAAATCCTTGGCGAAGAGATAGACCGGGCGGCCATTGACCGTGCCCCAGCCGGTGACGACACCGTCGCCGGCGATCTTGGTCTTCTCCATGCCGAAATCGGTCGAGCGGTGCTCGACATACATGTCGAACTCTTCGAACGATCCTTCGTCGAGAAACACCTCGATGCGTTCGCGCGCGGTGAGCTTGCCCTTCTTATGCTGCGCATCGATGCGCGCCTGTCCGCCGCCCATGCGGGCGATGTCGCGCCGGCGCTCGAGTTCCTTCAGCACGTCCTTCATCGCTTGGTCCCCATGCGCGATACTTCTTGGCAGGCATTCGCCAGATATGGCAGAATAAGCCTATGAAGAACAACGTAGAAATTTCCGAGGATTTGAACCGCCGGATCGACATGTTGACCTCGCGCTCGACCCTGACTCGCGACCAGATCATCGAGGATGCCCTGTCGCATGGCCGTTCTCTGGCGTGGCAGGAAAAGTGGGTCGCGGGCGTTCAGGCGGGAATCGAAGCCGCCGACCGTGGCGACTTCGCCAACGAAGAAGAGATCGCGACGGTTCTCAACAAGTACAGTCAGGCATGAGCCTCTGTGCGAATTGTCTGGACCCGACACTATCTGATCGAACTTGCATCGATCGGTGACTACATCGGCCAACATAACCCGCGGGCCGCTGCCCGGATCGTCAACGAAATTCACTCAAAGACCGCTCGGCTGTTGTCCGCCAACCCGTTCCTAGGACGCGTTGGAGAAATCAAAGGCACGCGCGAACTGGTGATTCCCGGCACGCCCTACATCGTCGCGTATCGGGTCACGGACACTCAGATAGAAATTCTGTTCGTTCAACACGGCGCCAGGAAATGGCCGGATGAGGTTTGAGCGGACATTTCCGACCGCGTCCTAGCCGGTTTTGCTGCACCGCAACATGACACCCCTTGCATTCCAAGGCGAACTCAGCCATATGCAGCCCATAGGCGCTTGGGCCGGGAGATTCCGGCCTTCTCGACAAATGAGACTGGTTGCGTCTGTTTTCCCTCTTTCCGGTATATCGGCCCCTCTTTCCGGTACATCACAAAGTGGCGAAAAAGCCCCGTGGCATGATGCCTGCGGGCACGACAGCGCAGCCGAGTGGACGTTTACGTCCCCCCGCCTTGTCGTTTCATATCAAATTTTTCGACGGCAGGTTGCGCCCTGCCGCCATCGATGTTTGCGGCTACAGAGCCGCGTGAAAGAAGATTATTTTGACCAACGAAAACACGTTGCCCGGCAACGACACTACGGAACTCACCGGTTTCGCAGCGCTGGGAATTACGGGTGCGCTGCTCAAGGCCACCCACAATGCCGGCTTCACCGAACCGAAGCCGATCCAGGTGCAGGCGATCCCGCCGCAGCTGCAAGGCCGTGACATTTTCGGCATCGCGCAGACCGGCTCCGGCAAGACCGCTGCCTTTGCGCTGCCGATCCTGTCGAAGATCATCGCGCTCGGCACCAAGCGGCGCGCCAAGACGGCCCGTGCGCTGATCCTGGCGCCGACCCGCGAACTCGCCGTGCAGATCGAAGACACCATCAAGATCCTCGCAAAAGGCCAGCATGTCTCGACCGCACTCGTGCTGGGCGGTGTCTCGCGCTTCAGCCAGGTCAAGAAGGTTGCGCCCGGCGTCGATATCCTGATTGCCACGCCCGGCCGCTTGACCGACCTGGTGCGCGAGGGCGACCTGATCCTCTCCGACACCAAATGGCTGGTCCTGGACGAGGGCGACCGCATGCTCGACATGGGCTTCATCAACGACGTCAAGCGCATCGCCAAGGCGACCGCGCCTGATCGCCAGACGGCGCTGTTCTCGGCCACCATGCCGGATGAGATCGCCGAACTGGCCAAGGGCCTCTTGAAGAGCCCGGTTCGTATCGAAGTCTCGCCGCAGAGCACCGCGGCCGTCGAGATCGTCCAGGGCGTCGTCTTTGCCCGCACCAAGCAGAAGCGCCAGGTGCTGTCGACCATGCTCGCCGACGAGGCGATGAAGTCCGTCATCATCTTTTCGCGCACCAAGCATGGCGCCGACCGGGTGACCAAGGACCTCGAGCGCGATGGCTTCAAGGCGGCCGTCATTCACGGCAACAAGTCGCAGAACGCCCGTCAGAAGGCGCTCAACGATTTCCGTGAGGGCTCGGTGCGCATTCTGGTCGCGACCGACATTGCCGCGCGCGGCATCGACGTCCCCGGCATCAGCCACGTCGTGAACTTCGACCTGCCCGACGAGGCCGAAAGCTACGTCCACCGCATCGGCCGTACCGGCCGCAACGGTATGGACGGCATTGCGATCACACTTTGCGATCCTTCGGAAAACAGCAAGCTGCGTCAGGTCGAGCGCATCATCCGCACCAAGCTGCCGATCGTTGCCGACCATCTCGGCAGCCCCGATCCTGTGCGCAATCCGGCTGAAAAGAACGAGCGTTTCGAGCCCGCCAATGACCGCAACGACCGCAATGGCCGTCGCGACGGCAGGCGGCCGGGCGGCGAGAACAAAGGCAACGGCTTCGGCAAGAAGCGCTTCGGCGACAAGCCGGCCTTTGCCGGCGAGCGCAAGCCGGAAGGCGGCAAGCCGGCCTTCAAGGGCAACAACAAGCGCCGCTTCGGCGGCAAGCGTCCGGCAGCGCGGGCTGCGTAAGCCAGACCGCGTTGTAATCAGTCAGGCCTTTGGGCCTAGCTGGTTGCCGTGATTGATAAGAAGAGGGCGGCCGAAGCGATGCTTCGGTCGCCCTTTCGTTTGACCGTTACTTTGCCACTGCTTCGACCCAGACGGCGATTCTCTGCGCCAGGAAAGCCGTGGTCGATGGCGACAGCACATCGCCGGCGATGACATGGTTGTCCGGGTCGCCGGTGCTTTCGATGGGCACCAGCTCATGCGCGCCACCCCAGCGCCCGGCGATCTCGCGGGTGCGGTCAGGCCGCACCACCTTGTCCATATCCGAGAAGATGAACAGGGCAGGGATATCAGCCTTCTCTACCGGCGCCCCATAGGCAAGTTCCGTCAGCGCCTGCATCGGCAGCGTCGCGGCAATCGGATATTTGGTGGTCCAGAATTTCTCGTGCAGTGCGTTGCGCGCCACGAAGCTGCGCTCCTTGCCGATCACCAGTTCGGCGATCTGCTTGCCCCAGGGCATGGTCAGGATCTCAGCCCCGGATGCCTTCACGCCGAAATTGGGCGAGATGAACGCGATGGCGGCCACGCCATCCGATGCACCCGGCTGCGTTGCCGCCCATACCGCCAGCGAACCGCCGGTCGAGGTCGAGATGACGATGACCTTGTCGCCGATCGCCCGGCCGATGGCGAGCGCCTCCTCATAGTCGTTGATCCAGGCATTGACGCTGCCTTGCGTCATCGCCGCGCCGTCCTGCCCGTGACCGGTGAGGCGGGTGTAGAACAGGTTGGCGTCGAGCCGGTCGGCCACGTCGTCGGGCAGGGGGCGGACCTCGCCCTTCGATGCGGAGAAGCCGTGGATATAGACGATCGATAGCGGCGTCTTGGCATGCACCATCGGGTTGGCCCAGACGATCTCCTTCTCCAGCCCGTCGCGGATACCGGGCACGGCGGCTTCCACCTTGGCCACATAGGCCTGCGGATCGTCACCGATGACGGAAGGATCGAAGCGGATCGTGGTGTCGACGGGAACGCGTGGGCCAAAGACGAAAGCCAGAGCAAGGACAGCGATCAGGCCCAGCACAGCAAGCACGATCCGTCGCCCCATCGCAGACTCCACGCAACAACAACAAACCTATGGCGACGGTCATCAACAGGCAACGCCGTTCAGGCAGTCACACAACCAATCCTGTGGGCATCTATGCGTTCGGCGGCTTGCGCTCGTAATGCAGCGGTCGGGCCTTCCAGCTGGTCATCAAGATGATCACCCATCGGGTGACCGGCCTCGGCAGCAGGCTGAGAAATTTCAGCGGCCAGCTCGTGCGGTACGGAAAGGTGACTTCGAAGCCACCGGATTTGATTGCCTTCACCATGCGGCGTGTCGCCCGGCTGACCGGCATCAGGCCTGGCATCGGCAGCATGTTCTTTTCGGTCAGCGGGGTGTCGACAAAACCGGGGTTTATCACCTGGACGCGGATGTTCATCTTGTCGAAATCATACTTCAGCGACTCGGCCAGGATGTTGATCGCCGCCTTGGTGCCGCCATAGGCGGCCGTGGTCGGCCAGCCGAAATAGGCGGTGACCGATCCGACCAGCACGACATGGCCGCGCGCCCGCACGCGCATATAGTCCACGACCGGCACCAGCCCGTTGATGATGCCGAAATAATTGACCTCGAAGGACCGGCGAAAGTCCTTGACGACGAGAGCCTCTCCAGGCGTGGAAATGTAGTTTCCGGCGTTGAAGACGGCGAGCACGATCGGGCCGAGTTCCTTCTCGATCGCGGCCACCGTCCTTGCCATGCGCGGCTCGTCGCTGACGTCGCAGGGAAATGCCGTGACGCTGCCCGGCATCTGCGCTGTCTCGACGATGAGCGTGTCGATAGGATCGTCGTCCAGTGCCGTCACCGCCACAGCATAGCCCTGGGACGCCAGGTCCCTGGCCAGCGAGCGGCCAATACCGCTCGAGCCGCCCGTGACCCAGGCGACGCCGTGCTTCGGATCGGCCCGATAGAGTGTCATGCTGCGCCCTGCCGAGTTTGTTGGTGCCTTGCTCTAGCGGTGAAGAAATCGAATGAAAAGAGTGCTTTTCGACGTTGGGTGCAAATGAACTGTGCGATATCCACCGGTCTTGGGGCTGTCCATGCACGGCCGTGCTGGAAATGCGACTGGACCAGACAAATTCTTGCCTTGAAACCGAAGCTTCGGGTTTCTAGGGTTTCGGCGTACGCACACAAGGAATCCTGAATGCCCCGTTCTGTGATCGACGCGATCGGCAACACGCCTCTGATCCGCCTCAACAAAGCTTCCGAAGAAACCGGCTGCGAGATCCTGGGCAAGGCCGAATTCATGAATCCGGGGCAATCGGTCAAGGATCGCGCCGGTCTGTTCATCATCCGCGACGCCGAACAGCGCGGCCTGTTGCAGCCGGGCGGTGTCATCGTCGAGGGAACTGCCGGGAATACGGGCATCGGGCTGACGCTGGTCGCCAAGGCGCTGGGCTACCGCACCGTCATCGTCATCCCGGACACGCAGAGCCAGGAGAAGAAGGACACGATCAGGCTGCTCGGCGCCGAGCTGATCGAAGTGCCGGCAGTGCCCTACAAGAACCCCAACAATTACGTGAAGCTGTCGGGACGGCTGGCCGAGCAGATGGCCAGGAGTGAGCCGAACGGCGCCATCTGGGCCAACCAGTTCGACAATGTCGCCAACCGCGACGGCCATATCCGCACCACGGCGCAGGAAATCTGGGCCCAGACCGGCGGCAAGGTCGACGGTTTCGTCTCGGCGGTGGGTTCCGGCGGCACTCTTGCCGGCGTTGCCATGGGGCTGAAGGCCAAGAGCAACAATGTGAAGATCGCGCTGGCTGATCCGTTGGGGGCCGCGCTCTACAGTTTCTACACCAGCGGCGAGTTGAAGTCCGAGGGCAGCTCGATCACCGAAGGCATCGGGCAAGGGCGCATCACCGCCAATCTCGAAGGGTTCACGCCGGACTTCTCCTTCCAGATCAGGGACGAGGACGCGCTGCCGATCGTCTTCGACCTGATCCAGGAAGAAGGCCTTTGCGTTGGAGGTTCGACCGGCATCAACATTGCCGGCGCCATCCGGCTGGCCAGGGAACTGGGCCCCGGCCACACCATCGTGACCATTCTTTGCGACTACGGCACACGCTACCAGTCGAAGCTGTTCAACCCGGAATTCCTGCGCGAGAAGAATCTCCCGGTGCCGGGCTGGATGGAACTGCAGAGCAAGATTTCGGTACCTTTCGAAAAGGTCGCATGATGGCGCACAAGACAGAAGCGCTGTTTCGCGACGATGCTTATCTCAGCACGGCGGAGGCGACGGTTGTTGCCGTCAATGATCGTGGCGGCATCATTCTCGACCGCACGATCTTCTACGCCACCTCGGGCGGTCAACCGGGAGACACCGGCTATCTCGAACGCGCCGATGGCAGCCGCATCGCCATTGCCGCCACCATCACGGGTGAAACCAAGGACGAGATCATCCATGTGCCGGCGCCGGAACAGGCGGCCTTGGCGATTGGCGAGAAGGTCAAACTCGCCGTCGACTGGGAGCGTCGGTATCTCCTGATGCGCATGCATGCGGCCTGTCACCTGCTCACAGTCGTCTGCCCGTTTCCGATTACGGGTGCCGCGGTTTCCGAGGACGATAGCCGTGTCGATTTCGACATTCCGGACGCCAGCTTCTCGAAGGAAGAGGTGACCGCGAGCCTGATGGACCTGGTGCGGGCCGATCATCCGATTTTCACCAGGCTGATCAGCGACGAGGAACTCGCCGCGAACCCTGGCCTGGTGAAGTCCAAGAACGTCCGGCCGCCGGTCGGCACCGGCAAGATCCGCCTGGTCTGCATCGGTGAGAATGGCGCGGTCGATAGCCAACCCTGCGGCGGCACGCATGTGAAAAGCACCGGCGAAATCGGCGAAATCCATATCGGCAAGATCGAAAAGAAGGGCCGTGAAAACAGGCGCTTCCGCATCCGCTTCGGTCCGATGCCGGCGGCCTGACACGCAACGCTTTGCTTTACCCGGGATAGAGAGAACCAGAATGGCCGAAGACAGTCCTTTTATCGTCGATGCGGACTGGCTGCAGGGGCGCCTGGGCGAGCCTGGCCTGACGATTGTAGACGCGTCCTGGTATTTGCCGGCGCAAAAGCGCGACGCGCGTGCCGAATACGAGGCGGGCCACATTCCCGGCGCCCGTTTCCTGGATCAGGATGCGGTTTCGGATCCCGACGCCGCTTTGCCGCACACGCTGCCATCACCTCGGCATTTTGCCCAATATGTCGGTGCGATGGGTGTTTCGGCCGACGACACCATCGTCGTTTATGACGGTCCGGGGTTCTTCTCGGCGCCCCGGGCATGGTGGATGTTCCGCATCATGGGTGTCTTCCAGACCTATATTCTGGATGGCGGTTTCGATGGCTGGAAGGCGGCCGGCCGGCCGGTAACGTCCGAGCCGACGAAGATCGCGCCGAGTGTGTTCTATGCCGATTTCGACGCCGGCCGCGTCGCCAGCCTCGCCGATATGCGCCGGATCGTCGAGACCAGCGCCAGCCAGATTGCCGATGCCCGTGGACCCGGCCGTTTCACCGGGGCCGAGCCCGAGCCTCGTGCGGGAATCCGCTCCGGCCATATGCCGGGCGCGCGCAATGTGCCGTATTCCGTACTGTCGGAAAACGGCATGCTGCTGTCGAAGGACCGTTTGCGCAAAGTGATCGAGGAGGCTGGCATTGACCTGTCGAAGCCCGTCGTCACATCTTGCGGCTCAGGTGTTACCGCCGCGGTGATCACTCTGGCGCTGGAGACGCTTGGCCACACCGACAACAGGCTCTATGACGGCTCATGGACCGAGTGGGGCGGGCTCTCCGACACGCCTGTCGTGACCGGCCCCGCGAAGACCGGCCCCGATATGACCGGCCCCGATATGACCGGCCCCGATATGACCGGCAAGGAATGAACGCGATGGAAAACGGCGTGCTGCAGGACATTGAAGTCACGGTGACTTTTCTCGAAATGCATGCCCCTCCTGCCGTCTCGCCGCCAGTGCCCTACAACCGCCAGGTCGCGCTGCTGAAGACCAGGGAAATTCCCTTGCATTTTTATCGCTATTTGATGGACCGGGTCGGGCGCAAATGGCACTGGGTGAATGTTCTCAGACTGAATGATGACGAGCTTTCGGCCGGCATCCACCGTGAGGATCGCGACATCAGGGTGCTTTATCTCGACGGCGCGCCGGCCGGCTTCTTCGATCTCAAGCCGCATCTGCCTGATGAAGTCGAACTCGCCTATTTCGGCATGATGGAACATGCCACCGGGCAAGGCATTGGCCGCTGGTTTCTGGGCTCGGCGATTTCAGCCGCCTGGTCGCATGGGCCGAAACGGGTGACGGTGCAGACCTGCACGCTCGACCATCCGGCGGCTCTGCCGCTCTACCAGAAGCTCGGTTTCAAGCCGGTCGCGCAGAAGAAAGAGGTCGTACACCCGCTGCCTTTCGCCGAGCGCTCGGCCAGCGTCATGCGGCCCTGATTTCAGCCGGAATCCGACACCAGCGCGAAGCCGAACCACTCGTTCATCGGCGCTTCAGCCTGTCTTTGGCATCTTGCCCGCATCATCAATGCGGCAGAGGCCGAAGGAGAAAAAACATGCTGACACGCCGTACACTGGCCGCCGCGCTGATCGCAGCGATTGCCATGCCGAGCCTTGCCGCCGCCCAGGCGACGACGCCTTCGGCGGCGACGATCGAGCGCAAGCTCGAGGCGGCGCCGCGGGTGAAGTTGCGGCCAAACGAGCGCGTCACCATCCGCGAATTCAAGCGACGGCCGGATTTGCGCCGCATGGCGCGCTCGATCGATATCCAGTCGATCAATTTCGCCTTCGGCTCGGCCGCCATTTCCAGTTCGCAATACGACAAGATCGAGACCATCGCCGACGCGCTGCAGCGCATCCTGCGTCGCGACCGCGGCGCGCGCGTGCTGATCGAAGGGCACACCGATGCCGTCGGCTCCTTCCAGTCGAACCAGATCCTGTCCGAACAGCGCGCCGCCTCGTTGAAGCGCACGCTGGTGCGCGAGTTCGGAGTGCCTGGCTATGCCTTGGAGACAGTGGGTTACGGCGAGGAGTTCCTGCTGGTGCCGACGCAAAACGAAAACTGGCAGAATCGCCGGGTGACGTTGCGACGCTTTGACGACTTCATCCGCTGATTTGGGACTTGCCAAGCATTTTATTGGCCGGCTTATTTCACCGAGTTGGCGCCGATGCTTTATCTATGTGAGGGACTGATCGCCGAGATCGGATCGGTCCCTCGATCCCTTGGCAAGAATCGGGTGGGAAGCATTGGCCCGCGCGCATAATGTCCGGTCGACAACGCCGGAGGTTTTCACGATGACCATTCAGTTCAAGGCACTACCCACCGAATCTGTCAGGGTTCTGCAGCGTGGTGGACCCGATGCTTACGGCCACACGCCCGAGCGGAATATCTCTGACGGCGACGGCATGCCTTGCCGGCATTGTCTGAGGAACATCGCAGCCGGCGACGCCTATCTCATTCTCGCCTATCGGCCGTTCCCGAACCTGCAGCCCTATGCGGAAACCGGGCCGATCTTCCTGCATGCCGAAGAATGCGAGCGCGCCGCCGGGAGCGAAATGCTTCCCGAGATCCTCGAAAGCCCGGACTACATCGTGCGCGGCTATGGCAGGGATGACCGCATCGTCTACGGCAGCGGCGGTGTTATCCCGACCGAGGCAATCGCAGCGCGGGCCGAAACGCTTTTCGAACGCGACGACATTGCCTACGTGCATGTCCGCTCGGCGCGTAACAACTGCTACCAGTGCCGGATTGAACGGGCCTGAACCGCAAAGGAATGCGGTCAGGAGGCCTGTCGTACTCCCGTCGCATAGATGCGATAGAAAGCGAGTGTCGATCGATTGGCCGACCGCGGATGAACCGGCGGCAATCTCGATATCGAGGAAGCGGGGCTTTGGCTCCGCTTTTTTGTTGCCCGCATTTTCGCGAAGAGCACAGGCACACAAAGAAAAAGCCCGCCGGCCAGGCCGACGGGCTGCAACTTTTGCCTGGAGGGGCTTTTTAGTTGAACTTGTACTTCGCGCCGATGCGCACAGTCTGGAACGAAGCCTTGTCGGTCAGCGTACCGTCCGGAGCGCCGAATTCGGACGAGAAGTCCTTCTTGCCGAACTGCGAATAGCGATATTCAAGGCCAACAGTCATGTTGCTGGATACCGCCGTTTCGAGGCCGCCACCGATCGTGAAGCCACTCTTGCCCCAGTCGATGATGTCGCCGATCGGATCCGAAGCTTTGAGGTCGAAATGCTGGTAGCTATAGCCGCCGATGACATAGGCTAGGGTCGATTCATTGACCTTGGCGCCGACGCGGGCCAAAGCATCGAAGCCGTAATCGTTGTCGAGCTTGACCGAGCCGCCAGGGATGTCGAGTTTCGAGCGAATTCCAGAATAGCTGCCATCGAGCTGTATACCGGCAACCCAGCTGCCGAAGTCGTAGTCATAACCAATGCTGGCTTCGCCGAACACGCCTTCGCTGCCGATGCCATTGAGATCGAGAGCGCCGCCACCAAGGTCGACGCCTAGGTCGTGAACCGCCGTGCCGGCACCGAGGGCGCCACCAACATAGAAGCCGGTCCAGTTGTAGGTCGGGGCCGCAAATGAAGCGCCGCCACCATTCTGAGCACCGAAGCGATAGTTGGCGGCGATATGGAAGGTGTGGGTGGACGGCTCGACGTTCAGAGAACCGCCGCCAAAATCAATAACCGACTTGTCGCCATAGTTCGCGTAACGGTATTCGGTCTTCAATGTCCAGTTGCCACGCAGCACGGTTTCCATGCCGACGCCGAGCACATAGCCACTGCGATTCTGGGTGAAATTCAAGCCCTCGGCAAAGCCCGATCCATCAAGCTTGAAATGCTGCCAAGTGTAACCGCCGAGCACATAGCCGAGCGTATTGGCGTTAAGGAGATAGCCAGCGCGCAGGCCGACATCGAAACCGTAGGAATTGGTCAGGTCGATATCGGCACCTGGAATGCTGATCGACGGGCCGATGTTTCCGCCGTTGGCGTCAATGAACCCGCCCAAGAGGAAACGTTCGGAGACCATATAGTCATAGCCGGCTGTCAGTTCGCCGAATACGCCGTTGCCGCCGATGCCGTTGAAGTCGACAACCGGCGCGATGCTGAACTTGTGCACGCTGGCGCCAAAGCCACCACCGATGCCGACATAAGCGCCACCCCAGTTAAAACCGGATGCTTCGACCGGCTGCACGACGTCTGCGGCATGTGCCGCGGACATCAAGGCCACAGCAGAAACAGCACCAAGAAGAAAAGATTTCGCAGAGACGCGAAGAAACATTGCCCAAACCCCTAATCAATAAACCCACCATGTCTCTAGCAGGGACTCGGCCAGATTTGGAATGACAAATATGCAACAGTTGTGGGTAAACCCACCCCTGCAACCGACACCAGTAAACGGGCTTGCCACCCTAGATCGACCAATAAAAAGCCCGCCGGAACGAACCGGCGGGCAACAATAGCAAGTTGACTTTTTCTGGGTGTATCAGGCGGCCAGAACAGCTTTCGGCTCGACCAGTTCGTAGCCGAGCGCATCGGCCACCGCACGATTCGTGATCTTGCCCTTGTGGACATTGAGGCCGTTGCGCAAATGATGGTCGTCGACCAGCGCCTTCAAGCCCTTGTCGGCGAGCTGCAGGCCGTAGTGCAGCGTCGCATTGTTCAGCGCATGAGCCGAGGTGACCGGCACGGCGCCTGGCATGTTGGCGACGCAATAGTGGATGACACCGTCAACCTCGTAGGTCGGCTCGGCATGAGTCGTCGCATGCGAGGTCTCGAAGCAGCCGCCCTGGTCGATGGCGACGTCGACCAGCACCGAGCCCTTCTTCATGCCGGACAGCATTTCGCGGGTGACGAGCTTGGGTGCTGCAGCGCCAGGGATCAGCACGGCGCCGACGACGATGTCGGCCGAGAAGCATTCTTCTTCGAGCGCCTCGACGGTCGAGTAGCGGGTGTGCACGCGGCCGGCGAAAAGGTCGTCGAGCTGGCGCAGGCGCGGGATCGAGCGGTCGATGATGGTGACGTCGGCGCCAAGACCGGCGGCCATGCGGGCCGCGTGCAGACCAACGACGCCGCCGCCGAGCACGGTAACCTTGCCGGGCAGCACGCCGGGCACGCCGCCGAGCAGCACGCCACGGCCGCCATTGGCCTTCTGCAGCGCCGTCGCGCCGGCCTGGATCGACAGGCGGCCGGCGACTTCCGACATCGGCGCCAGCAGCGGCAGGCCGCCACGGTCGTCGGTTACGGTCTCGTAGGCGATTGCGGTCACGCCCGAAGCGAGCAGGCCCTTGGTCTGCTCCGGATCCGGAGCCAGGTGAAGATAGGTGTACAGGATCTGGCCGTCACGCAGCTGCACCCACTCATTGGGCTGCGGCTCCTTAACCTTGACGATCATGTCCGACTTGGCGAACACGTCGGCGGCGGTCTTGGCGATGGTGGCGCCGGCAGCACGATAGGCGTTGTCATCGGCGCCTATGCCCGCGCCGGCGCCGGTCTCGACCAGCACTTCGTGGCCATGCGCCACATATTCGCGAACCGCGCCTGGCGTGAGGCCGACACGATATTCGTGGTTCTTGATTTCCTTGGGGCAGCCGACGCGCATTGTCTTCTCCTGATCCGGGCCCTTTTGGGCTCACTCCCTGTATCGGTGAAGTGAACCATGAATCGGCTCGCAAGTGTTTGCGAATGCGCTTGCGCGGACAGGCAGGTTTCGATAATCGTTGCGCGAAATAGCAGGATATTCGCAGGATTCACGAAAAATGCCGCTCGACAGGATCGATATCGCCATTCTAGAGGCTTTGCAGAAGGATGGCAGGATACCCAATGCGGCGCTCGCCGAGAAGGTTGGCCTGTCGCAGTCGGCCTGTTCGCGCCGGCTCGACAATCTCGAGAAATCCGGAACCATTCGCGGCTACCACGCCCGGCTTTCCAATGCCGCCCTTGGTCACCAGATGACGGCGATCGTGCATATATCGCTGTCGGGCCAGTTCGAGAAGACGCTGTCGGATTTCGAGGCGGCGATCAAGCGCTGCCCCAACGTGCTGTCCTGCCACCTGATGTCGGGTGAATACGACTATATCCTGCGCATCGCGGCGAAGGATCTCGTCGACTATGAGCGCATCCACAAGGAGTGGCTGTCGGCGATGCCGCACGTGACGAAGATCAACTCGTCATTCGCCTTGCGCGAAATCGTCGACCGTACGGCGATGGGCATGAAGCCGGAAATGGCTTAGCGCCAAAGGCACACCCGGACGTCCTTGCCTATATAACATGCGCCTTCGCGGCGCAGTTCTTCCCAATGTTCATCACCGTGCGTTTCGTCAATCTCGGAGTTCGCATAGCCGGCCCAAACATCACCGTCCTTGTAGACATCTGCCCAATAATCTTCGGACCTTTCACCAGCCCCACTATGCGTATCAGGATAGTCGATACCTGCAAAAACTTGCCGGGGCCCCTGGATATTGAAATCGCCACCCGCCTCGATTTGATAGGAGCATTTTCCGGATATGCGGGTCTGACCGCTGACAATAAGCAGGCAACGGCCCCATTTGTAATCGCTCGGCAAACGATGCCGTGGTTGCGCATGCGCAGGCGACAAGGAAAACGCGATGGCAAGGGCAGCCGCTATCGTTCGTCCGATCATCTTGTCCTCCGTTGTGAAGTAGACAATCCAAGAGCGACCGAACTGTTGGATCCGCCCAGAGCGCATGTCGAAACGGTCCTCCGTAGCATGGTCAGCTTAAAGGGCAGATTATTTATCGACCAGGTCGGATTTTTGTCACGTGACATCTGCGCTGCTGCGCGGCGGAAGTATGGATAATTTTCCGGAAAAGGCTCTCAGGCTTCGGTGACGACCCGATCCATCGCAATGTCGTGCGGCTGAGGATAGATGGTGGCGATGCGCTGCAGTTCGTAGCCGACGCCGATGACCAGTGGCTTGAACGGCATGGCGGCCAGTGTGCGGTCGAAGAAGCCGCCGCCATAGCCCAGGCGGTAGTTTGCCGGGTCGATGCCGACGATCGGCGAGATGACGATGTCGGGCAGCACCGGATCGCCCTCGGCCGGGATCGGGATGTTCCAGATGCCTTTTTCCAGCCGGTCGCCGGATTTGTAGGCACGGAAGATCAGCGGTTGCCCTTTCTCGACGACGATAGGCAGCGCCGTGCGGCCGCCGCGCTCATTGACGGATGCCATCCATGGCCGCAAATCCGGTTCACCGCGAAACGGCCAGTAAAGACTGACCATGCGGTCGCTGATCTCGCCGATGATCGCATCGAGGCCCTTGGCGATGCGCTGCGACATCACCGTTCGCGCGTCGGCCGAAACAGCGAGGCGTGCCGCGATCAGGCGTTCGCGCTCGGCCTTGCGCCAGCGCCGGACATCGGTCCAGTCGGATAGCGGCGCCCGGAATTCCGGATCGAGTTCATGCATGAAGCAGGGCGGCGAGGAATACTGCGCCGGACGCTGGTCGTCATGATCGTTGGCCATGCTTTACCTCGTAAGCGTGTTCGAAGACGCTATACCTCGCGACACGATACATCTTGTGCGTTCACGACATGAGACGACGAGTCCCGGGCACTGTCCTTCTGTTGCTGCATTGCACAAAAATACCTACATCTAGGACAGGCAATCTTACCGGCAGGGTGAATGAGATGAACGAAGCCAGCCATCATGTCGTCGTTGTCGGCGCGGGGTTCGGCGGCCTCGAACTCACCCGCGGGCTGTCAGGCGCGCCGGTGCGCATCACCATGATCGACAAGCGCAACCATCATCTTTTCCAGCCGCTGCTCTACCAGGTGGCGACGACCACGCTGGCAACCTCCGAGGTTGCCTGGCCGATCCGCCATCTCCTGCGCAAGCGCAAGGATGTGACGACGCTGCTGGTAAATGTCGCCGGCGTCGACCGCGCCGGCAAACGCGTGTTGCTCGATGATGGCAGCGCGGTCGCGTATGACACGCTGGTGCTCGCCACCGGCGCCCGCCATGCCTATTTCGGCCACGACGAATGGGAGCCTTTCGCGCCGGGCCTGAAGACGCTTGAGGACGCCACCACCATCCGGCGGCGCATTCTCCTGGCCTTCGAGCAGGCCGAGCGGGAAATCGATCCCGCCAAACGCCAGGCGCTGCTGACCATTGCGATCGTCGGCGGTGGGCCGACCGGCGTGGAATTGGCCGGCACCATCGTCGAACTGGCGCACGACACGCTGCGCGGCGAGTTCCGCAACATCGATACGCGGCAAACGCGCGTGGTGCTGATCGAGGCCGGCGACCGCATCCTTGCCAATTTCGCGCCAAAACTTTCCGACTATGCCAGCAAGGCACTCGAGCGGCTCGGCGTGACGGTCGAACTCGGCCGCGCCGTTACGCGCTGCGACGCCGAAGGTGTTGTGTTTGGCGACAGGCAGCTGGAGGCGAGAACGATCCTGTGGGCCGCCGGTGTTGCCGCTTCGCCCGCCGCCGAATGGTTGGGAGCGAAGGCGGACCGCGCGGGCAGGGTGCTCGTCGAGCCCGACCTCAGCGTGCCCGGCAGCCCGGAGATTTTCGTCATCGGCGACGCCGCCCTTGTGCTGCGGCCCGATGGACGGCCAGTACCTGGCGTGGCGCCTTCCGCCAAGCAGGAGGGCCGCCATGTCGCGGCGACCATCAAGGCCAGGCTCGGCGGCGATAGCACCGCGCGGCCATTTCATTACAAACATGCCGGCGATCTGGCGACGATCGGCAAACGCGCCGCCGCGATCGACTTCGGCTGGATCAAGCTTACGGGCTGGCTCGCCTGGTGGCTGTGGGGCATTGCGCACATCTATTTCCTGATCGGTTTCCGCAACCGGCTTGCGGTTTCCCTGAGCTGGCTATGGATCTACGTCACAGGCCAGCGCAGCGCCCGGTTGATCACCCAGGGCGACGACGACAAGACCTGACTTTTCTCCACTGTCCGGTTCATCCGCGCGTCATCTGTCGCTGATCGACTGGCGCTTCAATGCGCGACTTCTTGAGTGGACTTGAGCCGGTTTCAGCGCCAAGTTCGCTTCGGGGCAGGGCGTGTCACGTTGTTGATGAGGAGAAAACATGTCGCAACTGCTCCACCCCGTCTCCCGCCGCGCTTTTCTCGCGGGTGCCGCAGCCACAGGGGCGCTGATCGTGCTTCATCCCTTCTCCGCCCGCGCGCAAGCCAACCAGGCGCATCTTCGGATCATGGAAACTACCGACATCCATGTGAACGTGCTGCCTTATGACTACTACGCCGACAAAGCCAACGAGACGATGGGCCTGTCGCGCACGGCGTCGCTGATCGACGCGGTGCGCAAGGAAGCCGTCAATTCGATGCTGATCGACAATGGCGATCTGCTGCAGGGCAACCCGATGGGCGACTACGTCGCCTATGAGAAGGGCCTGAAGGACGGCGATCTGCATCCGATCATGAAAGGCATGAACCTGCTCGGCTACGAGTGCTCGACGCTCGGCAACCATGAGTTCAACTACGGCCTGTCCTTCCTGGACAAGGTGCTGGCCGGTGCCAATTTCCCGTTCGTTTGCGCCAATCTGATCCGCGGCACCGAGCTTGCCGCCAACCCGCGCGACGACAAGCTCTACCTCAAGCCCTACGTGATCCTCGACAGGAAGATCAAGGACGGTACGGGCGCCGAACAGCCGATCAGGATCGGCATCATCGGTTTCGTGCCGCCGCAGATCATGGTCTGGGACCTCAAGAATCTCGAGGGCAACGTCAAGACGCGCGACATTGTCGAGGCGGCCAAGGCCTGGGTGCCGCAGATGAAGGAAGAGGGCGCCGACATCGTTATCGCGCTCTCCCATTCCGGCATCGATGTGAAGCAGGGCGACATGATGGAGAACGCCTCGTTCTTCGTCGCCGGCGTCGATGGCATTGACGCCGTGTTCACCGGCCACCAGCATCTAGTGTTCCCCGGCAAGAAGGATTTCCAGTCGCTCGAGGGCGTCGATACGCAAAAAGGCACGCTGCAGGGCAAGCCGGCCGTCATGGGCGGCTTCTGGGGCTCGCATATGGGTCTGATCGACCTGATGCTGGAGCGCGACGGATCGAAATGGAAGGTCGTTTCCGCGACCTCTGAGGCGCGGCCGATCTTCGAGCGCGTCGACAACAAGAACAAGCCGACTGTTCCCGACGACAAGCGCATCATCGCCGCCCTCGAACAGGACCACCAGGCGACCCTGGCCTATGTGCGCCGTCCTGTCGGCAAGACTTCGGCGCCGCTCTACTCCTATTTCTCGCTGGTCGCAGACGATCCGTCGGTGCAGGTCGTCAGCCAGGCGCAGACCTGGTACTTGAAGGACATTCTCAAGAGCACGCAGTGGAAGGATGTGCCGCTGCTGTCGGCCGCCGCTCCCTTCAAGGCCGGTGGGCGCAACGGCGCCGACTACTATACCGACGTGCCGGCCGGCGACATCGCCATCAAGAACGTCGCCGACCTCTATCTCTATCCCAACACCGTGCGCGCCGTCGAAATCACGGGTGCGCAAGTCAAGGAATGGCTGGAAATGTCGGCCGGCATCTTCAACAGGATCGAGGTGGGGAAGGCCGACCAGGCGCTCATCAACACCGATTTCCCATCCTACAATTTCGACGTCATCGACGGCGTTACCTACAAGATAGACCTGTCGCAGGCACCGAAATACGATGCCAAGGGCGGCGTGGCGAATGCCAGCGCCAATCGCATCGTCGACTTGATGTTCGGCGGAAAACCAATTGATCCCAATCAGAAATTCGTCGTTGCGACCAACAATTACCGGGCCGGCGGCGGTGGCAATTTCCCTGACATCAATGCCTCCAAGATCATCTATGAGGCGCCGGACACCAACCGCGACGTCATCGTTCGCTACATCGTCAGCCAGGGCACGATCAACCCGTCCGCCGACGACAACTGGTCGTTCGCGCCGCTGCCCGGCACCAGCGTCGTGTTCGAGACAGGCGTCAAGGCCAAGGACTTCATTGCCGACGTGAAGTCGCTGAAGATCGAACCGGCGGGCGAGGGCGAAGCCGGTTTTGCCAAGTATCGCATCACTCTTTGAGGAAAGAAACAAACCCACGCAACAGGTGCGTGGGTTTGTTTCTTAAGGCGGCGCGGCTTCAGTTGGTTGCAGGCACCGCCGTCAGCGGCAAGGCTGTCGCGGGGGCTTGCGGGCTGACTGGCTGTGTCGGCTCGAGCGACGTGCCTGCCTGCAGGGAAGGTGCTGGGCGAGCGCCTCCTTGCCGGGTTGATTCGGGTGCTTCGATAGCTTGATGTTTCGAGGTGAAGGTGACTCGCGTTCGTCACCGGCGCAACCTGGCCATCTTGCTTTTTCTGTTAGCGTAATTTCAAGATGCGTCCTTCGAGCTCAATGTTTTCAAGGGCTCTCGGACAATTGAAAAATTGGTATTCGGAGGGGGCCATGAGGACATACTTTTCAATCAACACCGACGGCATTTACAGCACCAACCTTCAACTGTATTCATTGCTGCAAGCTAAGCGCTATTGGAAGGCTCTCGCCAGAGATTATCGGCGGCACAATCAAGCTACCGGGCACTTGACTGAGCGATGTGTTTTCATCGTCGCGACTTTGGGCCTCAGCGTTTCTCAACTGCTGGGCCAGAATGATCCCGCACCGAGATCTCGAGTCGCCACACCGAGCGAGATTTGGAAGCGTTTCGTGGACCAGCACGGCGTGACTGATGTCAGCACGGGCGAATTTGACAAGTTGATCGATGTCTACAACGCTTGCCGGCATTTCGGGATCTCATCGGGCGACGCTGGCCACGCCAGACTTGAGCCACTGGACTTTGACGCTACTCGCAAATGGTACGAATTGACCCTCCGAATATGGGTAGCGGTTATGAAGGCTCTGCGTGTTGCGGATCCATGGAACGTCACCGAAGACGTCAACGTCGCCAGCCTCAGGGCTCTATCGATGTCGCGTCTGTCGCAATCTTGAGAGAGATGCTTTGCTATCCCTGCAGCGACGCCTTCGGGCCAGCTTCAGACCCATGAGTCTGACATTCTGGCCGGCAATGTCGCCCAAAAGTGACCTCGATTTTAGGAGAACGACATGCATAAAAGCAAGGACATAAAGCGCGTCGCGTGATCCATATCGACGCGACACACTTTATGTCGAGACCATGCCAGACATCGTCCGGGCACCGGCTACGGGCCAGCGCTACGCCTTGTAGACCACCTGGCGCACATCGATGTAGCTGGCGCGGAAGCCGGCTTCGCAATAGTGCAGGTAGAATTCCCAGAGCTTCTTGAAACGATCGTCGAAGCCGAGCGGAACGATCTTGTCCCAGGATACCCAGAAGCGCTGCCGCCATTCGGCGAGCGTACGCGCATAGTCATCCGGAAACACGCGCTCGCGCAGATGCGCAAGGCCATGATCCGCGCCCAGCGCCTTCAGGATCGACGGTGTCGGCAGCATGCCGCCCGGAAAGACGTAGCGCTGGATGAAATCCGGCCTGGCGCGATAGGTGTCGTAGGCGGCCTCGTTGATGGTGATGATCTGCAGGCCCGCGGTACCGCCGGGGCGCAGGCAGGCCTTCATCTTGCCGAAGAACACCGGCCAGTATTTCTCGCCGACCGCCTCGAACATCTCGATCGACGCGATGCGATCGTAAGTCCCTGTTTCGTCGCGGTAATCCTGCAGCTTGATGTCGACCTTGTCGGCAAGTCCGGCCTTGGCGATGCGTGCCTTGGCGAAATCGTGCTGTTCGCGGCTGATCGTCAGTCCGGTAACGCGGCAGCCGATTTCGCGTGCCGCGAATTCGGCGAAGCCGCCCCAGCCGCAGCCGATCTCCAGCACATGATCCTTCCTGCCGATACCCGTATCCCTGGCCAGCGCCCGATATTTGGCGGCCTGGGCGCTTTCCAGGTCGTTGGCGCCATTGGCGTAAAGCGCTGAGGAATAGGTCATGCTCGGGTCGAGCCACTCTTTGTAAAAGGCGTTGCCGAGATCGTAGTGCGCCGAGATATTGCGCTTCGAGCCGGTGCGCGTGTTCTCGTTGAACCAGTGGCGGATGCGCTGGACGGTGTTGATGAGCCAGCTGGCGCCGCCGGCGACGCGTTCGCCGATCGCCGAATTGACCACGAACAATTCCAGGAAGCTGGTGACGTCAGGGCTTTCCCAATCGCCATCCATATAGGATTCGGCAACGCCGATCGTGCCGCCGGAAAAGGCGCGGCCTGGCAGGCGCCAGTTCTTGAGCACCAGTTCGGCGTCCGGGCCGGGTCCCTTGCCGCCGACGAGAACGGCGCGACCATCCGGCATCCTGACCCTGAGCGTACCACGCGGCAGGTTCATCGCCGCCGACAGCACCATGCGCGCCTTGGCCGGCAGGCCTTTGACGATCTCGGCGAAATTGAACTCGTCGAGCCTGACCGCTTCGCCCGGCGCTACGCTATGATGGTCCCCGTCTGCCATTTCATGCCCCTGGATTTCCGTGGTGCCAGCGCAATTGCCGGGCCACGGTTCTCTTGGATCATCCGCCAGTTTCGAACACCCTTGCCTGGTCCCGTTGGCTCACGGGTTCGGCGACAGGCGGGTCGAACGAAAGCGCGCGCCCGTTAACCGGAGCTTCCGCGCTTCCCAGCGAATGCCGATCACAATCTTCCACGTCATGAGGGGGAACTTCAAGAGGCAAGCCGATAGCTGGGCTGTGCCACATGGCGTTCGGCATTTTCGTCGAGTCGCTGCTGCCCAAAAGCAAAAAACGTCTATGGCCGCAGTCGCGCTTGTGCGATAGCTTTAGCCATGCGTTATGTAGTCGTCATTGCCGCCATCGCGTTCTTCCTGATCTGGGACGGCCTCTACAATCAGGGCCGGTATCTCGACATATCGGTCCGGGAGTTCTCCCATGCCGTGCGCTACGTCACCGGCAAGGCATAATATCCCCTTCGAGAGATAGCAGCCCGGCGCTTCTGCGAGGTGTTCGTTGCGCGAGATGAGGTCCGGCCCCATCCGGGCGCGTCGCAAGGACGCGTGGCGCCATGGACGGTTGACGCGAGGGGACCGCCGTCACTAAAGACCCCGACATTCAGATCGAGGAGGCGTGATTGATCCGGCATATCGTTTTCTTCAGCGCGCGGCGCAAGGCGGATGTGGAGGCAGTGCGCACCGGGCTGCTGGCACTCGGCAACATTCCTCATTCCAGTCTCTTCGAGGTCACTTTGAATACCAAGGTCGACCCGCTGTCGGATGAAGTCGATGTCGTCGTCTACGCCGAGTTCGCCGATGACGCAGCGCTGGCCGCCTACAAGGCGCATCCGCTCTATGCGCAGACCACAGCCAAGGTCAAACCATTGCGCGAACTGCGCTATTCAGCCGATGTCGTGGCGGTCAGCTGATCCAGCGCGCGGTTCCGGATCTCGACAAGTCCCCGGCCGCCACCAACGGAAAATGGCCTTGAACCGCTCCTCGGAATGATGCACACCGCGCCTGATGACCGACAGACCAACCACCGGCACGCATCCGCTTGACCATCTCGTTCTGCCGACCGGCAGCCTCGACACCGCGCGAGCCCGGCTCATTTCGCTAGGCTTTGTCGTCGCCCCGACCGGCATCCATCCCTTTGGAACGGAAAACTGCTGCGTTTTCCTCGCCGACGGCACCTATCTGGAGCCGCTCGGGATCGGCAGTGACCAGACAGCGATTGACGCAGCCGCCGGGGGCAATGTCTTCGTCGCGCGCGACCGCCTCTATCGCGACAGCCGCGGCGATGAGGGATTTTCCGCGGTCGTCCTCGGCACGGACAATGCCGACGCCGCTCATGCGCGCTATGTCGAGGCCGGCCTGTCGGCGGGCGACACGCTAAGCTTTTCACGCGCCTTCATGGATACATCGGGCAAGAGCGATGTGGCGTCATTCAAGCTCGCCTTTGCTGCGACCCGCGGAGCAACCGACGCGTTCCTGTTTGCCTGCCAGCGGATCAACGCGCCGAAAGTGGACCGTACGGCTTTGCAGGCCCACGCCAATGGCGCCACGGGCATTGCGGAAGTGGTGGCGGTCAGCGACCAGCCTGCCGAACAGATCAGCCTGATCTCGGTGGCGGCGAACGATCCTGCCGCCGACGGCGAGGCGTTTCTCCTCCCGAATGCAACTTTGAGCGTACTTGATCCCAAATCCTTCACCGCCCGCTTTGGCATTCCGGCCGGGTCATCGACGAAACTTCGCTTCGTGGCGATCGTCTTTGCCGTCCGAAGCATTGAAGTCACGTCACGGCTGCTTGCAGCCAATTCCATCCAGCACGATATAGCGGGCAATGACATTGTCGTGCCGCCGGCGTCCGGGCAGGGCGCGGCTTTCATCTTCCGGGAGATTCCATGAGCAAGTCCCAAGCGTCCAATTCGATGGCGCCCAATTCGTCGGTAACGGTCGGCAACGTCGTTTTCGACAACAACGCGGCTTTGGCGCTGATCGCTGGCCCGTGCCAGTTCGAATCGCGCCAGCATGCCTTCGATATGGCCGGCGCTCTGAAGGAACTGACCGGCAAGCTCGGCATCGGCCTCGTCTACAAGACGAGCTACGACAAGGCCAACCGCACCTCGCTGTCGGCAACACGCGGCGCCGGCATGGACGCCGCACTTCCGGTCTTCGACGAACTGCGCAAGGAATTCTCGCTTCCCATTCTGACCGATGTCCACACCGAGGAGCAGTGCGCGATCGTCGCGCCGCATGTCGATGTGCTGCAGATTCCGGCCTTCCTGTCGCGTCAGACCGACATGCTGGTTGCCGCCGCGAAAACGGGCAAGGTCATCAACGTGAAGAAGGGGCAATTCCTCGCGCCCTGGGACATGAAGAACGTGGTCGCCAAGATCACCGGCTCCGGCAACGCCAATGTTTTGACCACCGAGCGCGGCGCGTCCTTCGGCTACAACACGCTGGTGTCGGATATGCGCGCGCTGCCGATCATGGCGGAAATCGGCGCGCCGGTGATTTTCGACGCCACGCATTCGGTGCAGCAGCCGGGCGGGCAGGGCGGTTCCTCGGGTGGCGAGCGGCGCTTTGTCGAAACGCTGGCGCGTGCGGCTGTCGCCGTCGGCGTCGCCGGCGTGTTCATCGAGACCCACCAGGATCCGGACAATTCGACGTCTTCCGATGGTCCGAACATGCTACCGCTGAAGGATATGCCGGCTCTGCTCGAGAGGCTGATGGCATTCGATCGCATCGCCAAGGGTCGCTAAAGCGCCCTGAGGGATGCTTCAACCGCCTGCATGTCAGTTGTTCTGGCCTACCGCCTCATGTCGATCGCGAACACCGCGTAATAGTCGACGCCTGGCATCGGCGCCGTGACGGTCAGGATCCAGCGCACATTGCCATGCTGGCGCTCGTAAACCGGCGGGCCGTTCGATGGCAGGGCATCGGCCGGGATCGCAAAGGCGAAGGGAATGCCCACGCTCGACTGCACGGAACCACGCGGCACGACGAGCTTTTCCTCGTATCTGAGCTCTTCCTTGTAGGTCGATTTATCCCCGGCGGTCGTGTTCACGGCCGGTCCGCCGACGCGGTAGGTTCTGATGCATCGCAATTTGACGACGTAGTCACCGGAAGGAGCCAGATCGCGGCCCGACCGGAGCCGGCCTTCGAAGCGTCCGCCAGGTTTTGCCGGCCCCGCCTTTAGCGTCGTTGCGCCGAATTTGCGCACGCGCAATGTGTCACGGATCGCCTTCAGCAATGCGTAGAGCCCGATGACGGCAAACACGACCGGGACGAAGACCAGTGGATTGAATTCGCGGTCGTTGACGTTGAAGTTGAGCGGCAGCTCGAAATACCAGGGGATCAGGGCGGCGATCAGCACCATGGCGCCGGCAAAGAAGTAGCCGCTGGACGCATTCGCGGCATTGGCATCAACCACTGGTGCCGGCGGCTGCGCCGCTGCTGGCTGCTGACTGCGCCTTCGGGCCATTGCCGCCTCACAAAACGACCGGACGCTCCCTCAATGCCACGCTGGACGGCGGCATGACAATGGCCCCGATGGGGCCGCGCTTGTGGAAGGCATAGACCGGTTGTACGCTTGGCCGGCAAATGAGCGTTTTGGCAGGAGGAAGCCATGTCCGTCGCCCGCGTCACCGAAATCACCTCGTCATCGAAGAAGAGTTTTCAGGACGCCATCGAAAAGGGGATCGCCCGCGCTTCGAAAACCCTGAAGAACGTCGAAGGCGCCTGGATCCAGGATCAGAAGATCGTCGTCGAGGACGGCAAGATCGCTGCCTACCGCGTCAACATGAAGGTCACTTTCATCCTCGCGGAGTGATTGGCCGCCGCCGAAAAAGTCGGGAACTTTCGCCCGCGCCCCTCATTGTCAAAGCAGAGTTCAACGACAATGAGGAGCAGATCATGACAACTCAGACAGGTCACACCGAAGCCATTGCCGCTTCGCGAGTCATCGGCACGTCGGTCTACAACACCGAAGGCAAGAGCATCGGCAGCATCGAGGACATCATGCTCGACAAGACGTCGAACGGCATCATGTTCGCTGTGATCGGCTTTGGCGGCTTTCTCGGCATCGGCGAGAAATACCACGCCGTTCCCTGGGCAAGTCTCGACTATGACGAGCACAAGGGCGGTTATGTCGTGCCCTTCTCGAAGGATCAGCTGAAGGCAGCGCCCGCCTATTCGATCAACGAACTGGCCGGTGCGGATGGTGAGACCGCCCGCGACGCGTCATATGAGTATTACAAGGTCACGCCCTACTGGCATTGACGCAACCACAATCAAAAAAGGGCCTCGTTTCGACGGGGCCCTTTTTCGCGTCAACGCCAACGTCTATTCGCTGGTGCTCAACACCGACAAAGCCGCGAAAGCCTTCGGTGGCGATTGTTGGGTGTCGCACGACGTCAGGAACGCCGCCGCGATCAGGAACAAACTCACGATACCGCTCAACTCGGACATGGCGAAACTCCTCCTGTTTCGCCCCGCCCATTGAGACCGTACCTCGAAATGCGTGTCCGGTGACATGACTTATGATGACAGAAATTTGCGCTTCGTGAATCGGGCTGGCGGCACTATTCGGCCATGGCCGGATTGCCTTTTGCGTCGCTTTGGCTAAGACGGGCGCGACCTTTCGTCAGATCAATCGGGGACATCGCAATGACCGCCATCATCGACATTGTCGGACGTGAAATCCTGGACAGCCGTGGAAACCCGACCGTCGAGGTCGATGTCGTACTCGAAGACGGCTCGATGGGTCGCGCCGCGGTGCCATCCGGCGCCTCGACTGGCGCTCACGAAGCCGTCGAGCTTCGCGACGGCGGCGCCCGCTATCTCGGCAAGGGCGTGCTCAAGGCCGTCGAGGCGGTCAATGGCGAGCTGTTCGAGGCGATCGGCGGTATGGAAGCCGAAAACCAGATCCATATCGACCAGACGATGATCGAACTCGACGGCACACCCAACAAGAGCCGCCTCGGCGCCAATGCCATTCTCGGCGTTTCGCTGGCGGTGGCCAAGGCCGCGGCGGATGCCTCAGGCCTGCCGCTCTATCGTTATGTCGGCGGCACCAAGGCGCACGTCCTGCCGGTGCCGATGATGAACATCATCAATGGCGGCGCCCATGCCGACAACCCGATCGACTTCCAGGAATTCATGATCCTGCCGGTCGGCGCGCCGACGCTGCGCGAAGCTGTTCGCTGGGGGTCGGAAATCTTCCACACGCTGCGCAAGAAGCTGAAGGATGCCGGCCACAACACCAATGTCGGCGATGAAGGCGGCTTTGCCCCGAACCTGAAGAGCGCGCCGGTGGCGCTCGATTTCATCATGGAATCGATCGAAAAGGCCGGCTTCAAGCCGGGCGAGGAGATCGCGCTCGGACTCGATTGCGCCGCGACCGAATTCTTCAAGGACGGCAACTATGTCTATGAGGGCGAGAAGAAGACGCGCGATCCCAAGGCCCAGGCCAAGTACCTCGCCAAGCTCGCCGCCGACTATCCGATCATCTCGATCGAGGACGGCCTGGCCGAGGACGACTGGGAAGGCTGGAAGTACCTGACCGACCTGATCGGCAAGAAGACGCAGCTGGTCGGCGACGACCTGTTCGTCACCAACACGGCGCGCCTGCGCGACGGCATCCGCATGGGCGTTGCCAATTCGATCCTGGTCAAGGTCAACCAGATCGGCTCGCTGACGGAAACGCTCGACGCCGTCGAGACCGCGCACAAAGCGGCCTATACGGCCGTCATGTCGCACCGTTCAGGCGAAACCGAGGATTCGACCATCGCCGATCTCGCCGTCGCCACCAATTGCGGGCAGATCAAGACCGGCTCGCTGTCGCGTTCGGACCGCATGGCCAAGTACAACCAGCTGATCCGCATCGAGGAAGAACTCGGCAAACAGGCGCGTTACGCCGGCAAGTCGGTGATCAAGGGCTGATTGGGAAAAACTAAACTTAGATATTTGCGCGAAGGGCGGGATCATTCCCGCCCTTTTTCATATCGCTGATCGCCGGGCCGGTCTCCGTAACCGTCCGTTAAGCACAATCAGGCGAAAAAGGTTCCGGGTCGCCTGAGTTCGCGGCCATGGGGAATCGGTCATGTGGACGCGTCAGCACAAGCAGAGAAACACCGGCCGGCTGATCATCCCTTCGCTTTGCGTGGTGTTCCTGGCGTATTTTGGGTTTCATGCCTATCACGGTGAATTCGGCATCAATTCGAAATATCAGCTGGAAGCCCAGACGGTTGCGCTGCAGGCTCAGCTCGATGTCGTCAAGGCGCGTCGTATGGAGCTCGAACGGCGCGTTCGGCTCATGCATGACGGTACGCTGGAGAAGGATATGCTCGACGAGCAGGCGCGCAGGGCGCTCAATCTGTCCCAGGCTGATGAAATCACCATCATGCTGCCGGCTTCAGCGAAATAACTGATTTTCAGTTAATCGCCAATATTTTCAATGATTTTAATCGCTTAGGCGCATGCCAGCTATGCAAATTCGTCATGGCGCAACGCTCTGACGCGTGTTAGCTTTGCATAAATCGGTGGGGAGAGCTGATCTTCCCAGGGCAGATTTCGTCCTGCCTAATGTCCACAAAGAGACGCAACAGGGAGTGATGCATGGCGACCGCAGCCAGAAAAGCGCCTGCCAAATCGAAATCCGACGGCAAATCTGGGCTTTCCGCGCCCAAGCCGGCTGAATTCACCAAGGACGAAGAGCTTGCCGCCTACCGGCATATGCTGCTCATCCGCCGCTTCGAGGAAAAGGCCGGCCAGCTCTACGGCATGGGTTTCATCGGCGGCTTCTGCCACCTTTATATCGGCCAGGAAGCGGTCGTCACCGGCATGAAGATGGCGCTGATCGACGGCGACCAGATGATAACAGCCTATCGCGACCACGGCCACATGCTGGCGATGGAGCTTTCGCCACGTGGCGTCATGGCCGAGCTGACGGGACGCCGTGGCGGCCTGTCGCGGGGCAAGGGCGGCTCCATGCACATGTTCTCCAAGGAGAAGCATTTTTACGGCGGCCACGGCATTGTCGGCGCGCAGGTCTCGCTCGGCACGGGCCTGGCCTTCGCCAACCGCTACCGCGACAACAACAATGTCTCGCTGACCTATTTCGGCGATGGTGCGGCCAACCAGGGCCAGGTCTATGAAAGCTTCAACATGGCCTCGCTGTGGAAGCTGCCGGTGATCTACATCATCGAGAACAACCGCTACGCCATGGGCACCTCTGTTTCGCGCTCGTCGGCGGAAACCAATTTTTCGCATCGCGGCGCCTCGTTCAAGATTCCGGGCATCCAGGTCGACGGCATGGATGTGCGCGCCGTCAAGGCGGCCGGCGATCTGGCTACCGAGTGGTGCCGCGCTGGCAACGGGCCGATCATTCTCGAAATGCAGACCTATCGCTATCGCGGCCATTCCATGTCCGATCCGGCGAAGTACCGCTCGAAGGAAGAAGTGCAGAAGATGCGCTCCGACCATGATCCGATCGAACAGGTCAAGGCACGGTTGATCGAGAAGAAATGGGCGACCGAGGACGAGTTGAAGACCATCGATAAGGAGGTTCGCGACATCGTCGCAGACGCCGCCGAATTTGCCCAGAACGATGCAGAGCCGGATCCGTCCGAGCTCTGGACCGATATCGTACTGTAAGGGAGGGCCAGGACATGCCGATCGAAATTCTCATGCCCGCTCTCTCGCCGACCATGGAAGAGGGTAATCTTTCCAAGTGGTTGAAGAACGAGGGCGACAAGGTCGTCGCCGGCGACGTCATCGCCGAAATCGAAACCGACAAGGCGACGATGGAAGTCGAAGCCGTCGATGAAGGCACGATTGGAAAGATCCTGATCGCCGCCGGCACCGAAGGCGTCAAAGTCAACACACCGATCGCCGTTCTGCTGCAGGATGGCGAGAGTGTTGCCGACGTAGGCAAGTCCGCGGCTCCCGCCAAGGCGGAAGCCCCGGCGAAGGCAGAGGCACCAGCCGAGGAAAAGGTGGAGGCCGCCAAGCCCGCCGCCGCTCCTGTCGCAGCCGCCCCGAAAACGGAAATTGCAGCCGATCCCGACGTTCCGACCGGCACGGAAATGGTCTCGACCACGGTGCGCGAAGCGCTGCGCGATGCGATGGCCGAGGAGATGCGCCGCGACGGCGATGTCTTCGTCATGGGCGAGGAGGTCGCCGAATACCAGGGCGCCTACAAGATCACCCAAGGGCTGCTGCAGGAGTTCGGACCACGGCGCGTCGTCGATACGCCGATCACCGAGCATGGTTTTGCCGGCGTCGGCGTCGGTGCGGCGATGGCCGGTCTGAAGCCGATCGTGGAGTTCATGACCTTCAACTTCGCCATGCAGGCGATCGACCAGATCATCAACTCGGCCGCCAAGACGCTCTATATGTCGGGTGGCCAGATGGGCGCGCCGATCGTGTTCCGCGGACCGAATGGTGCCGCCGCCCGCGTCGCCGCCCAGCACTCGCAGTGCTATGCCGCCTGGTACAGCCACATTCCGGGCCTGAAGGTGGTGATGCCGTATACGGCCGCCGACGCCAAGGGCTTGCTGAAGGCAGCGATCCGCGATCCGAACCCGGTCATCTTCCTCGAGAACGAAATCCTCTACGGCCAGTCCTTCGACGTGCCGAAGCTCGATGATTTCGTGCTGCCGATCGGCAAGGCGCGCATCCACAAAACGGGCAAGGACGTCACCATCGTATCCTTCGGCATCGGCATGACCTACGCGGTCAAGGCGGAAGCGGAACTGCGCGGCATGGGCATCGACGCCGAGATCATCGACCTGAGGACCATCCGCCCGCTCGACCTCGACACCATCATCGCCTCGGTTAAGAAGACCAACCGGCTGGTCGTGGTCGAAGAAGGCTATCCGCAGAGTTCGGTCGGCGATCACATCGCCAACCAGGTCTCGCAGCGCGCCTTCGATTTCCTCGACGCGCCGGTCATCACCATTGCCGGCAAGGACGTGCCGATGCCTTATGCGGCAAACCTCGAAAAGCTGGCATTGCCGAATGTCGGCGAAGTCATCGAGGCGGTCAAAGCCGTCGCATATCGCTGAACCGGGCGGGAGGACAAGAAATGCCAATCAACATCACCATGCCGGCGCTCTCGCCCACGATGGAAGAGGGCAATCTTTCCAAATGGCTCGTGAAAGAGGGCGACAAGGTTTCGCCGGGCGATGTCATTGCCGAGATCGAGACCGACAAGGCGACGATGGAAGTCGAAGCCGTCGATGAAGGCACGGTCGCAAAGCTCGTCGTCCCCGCCGGCACCGAAGGCGTCAAGGTCAATGCGCTGATCGCCGTGCTTGCCGCCGAGGGCGAGGACGCAGGCGCCGCCGCGAAAAGCGGTGGCGGTGCTGCGCCAGCGAAAGTCGAAGCTCCCAAGACTGAGGCACCAAAGACTGATGCACCAAAGGCTGAGGCGCCGAAGGCAGAACCTGCGGCCGCAGCCGCTCCGAAAGCCACGGCGGCTCCGGCCGCCAATGGCCATGCGGCTGGCGAGCGCACTTTCGCCTCACCGCTGGCCCGCCGTATCGCCAAGGACGCCGGCGTCGATGTGTCTGGTGTGACCGGCACCGGACCGCATGGCCGTGTGGTGAAGGCCGATGTCGATGCCGCGATTGCCGGTGGTGGTGCCAAGGCCGCACCCGCAGCCAAGGCTCCGGCCGGCGCGCCTGCCGCTGCCGCTCCCGCCGTGAAGGCGATGTCGGACGACCAAGTGCTGAAGCTGTTCGAGCAAGGTTCCTACGACCTCGTCCCGCACGACAACATGCGCAAGACCATTGCGAGGCGTCTCGTCGAGGCCAAGACCACCATCCCGCATTTTTATCTCACGCTCGACTGCGAACTCGACGCACTGCTGGCGCTGCGCACGCAGATCAACGCGGCAGCTCCCGTCAAGAAGTCCGACAAGGGCGAGGCTCCGGCTTACAAGCTGTCGGTCAACGACATGGTCATTAAGGCGATGGCCATGGCGCTGAAGGCAGTGCCGGATGCCAATGCCTCGTGGACCGAGAGCGCCATGGTCAAGCACAAGCACGCCGATGTCGGCGTTGCCGTGTCGATCCCCGGCGGCTTGATCACCCCGATCATTCGGCATGCGGACGAAAAGACGCTGTCCACCATCTCCAACGAGATGAAGGATCTGGCCAGCCGTGCCCGCAGCCGCAAGCTGAAGCCGGAAGAATACCAGGGTGGCACCACGGCGGTGTCGAACCTCGGCATGTTCGGCATCAAGGATTTTGCCGCGGTGATCAACCCGCCGCATGCGACGATCCTGGCTGTCGGTGCGGGCGAGGAGCGGGCGGTGGTCAAGAATGGCGAGATCAAGATCGCGACCGTGATGTCGGTGACGCTGTCGACCGATCATCGCGCCGTTGATGGAGCCCTCGGTGCCGAACTGCTGGTCGCCTTCAAGCGGCTGATCGAAAACCCGATGGGCATGCTGGTCTAGGAAAGGGAAAGGCTGTGCGGACATTCTTCACCAGCCTTTTCGCTTTCATCCTTTCCGGCTTTGCCGGCGGCCTGGTCGCGCAGTGGCTGGCTGTCGCCACCGACGATCAGGGAGCATACATCGTCGCCTTTGCAGTCTCGATGCTGGTGACGTTCGTCGTCACCTTTGTCTTCTTCATCGCCCAGCTGATGAATGATCCCGCCGCCGCAGTGGCCAAAACCGGCAAATGGACGCTGATCGTGTTTGCGGTGCTGATTGTCCTGCTGGTCGCGTTGACGCTCTATAGCGACAGCAGTGCGGCAGTCGTCAGGAAAGACATGCCATTCATTGCAGGCCTTGGCTTGCCTGGGCTGGTGACCATCATCGTGCAGTGGCTGTTCGTGCGCTGGCGGGTGAGACGCGGTTTGATCAATGCACGGGTGAGCGCATGAAGACGGTGCTTTGCTACGGCGATTCGCTGACCTGGGGACACGACCCCGAGACCTTGGGTCGACATGAATACGAAGACCGGTGGCCGACCACACTGGCGACAGCGCTCGGGCCGGGCGTCCACGTCATTGCCGAAGGACTGGGCGGTCGCACCACGGCCTATGACGACTTCCTGTCGGCCGCGGACCGCAATGGCGCGCGGATATTGCCAACGCTCCTGAGCACGCATTCGCCGCTCGATCTGGTCATCATCATGCTTGGCTCGAACGACATGAAGCCGTCGATTCATGGCAGCGCGGTCATCGCGTCCTATGGCATGCGGCGCCTCGTTGAGATCGTGCGGGGGCACGTCTATCCGTTCGGCAGTGTCGGCCCCAGGATTATTCTGGTTGCGCCGCCGCATATCGTGGAAACCCGCAAGGCGGACTACGCCGAAATGTTGGGAACGGGCGCAATCGAGTCGCCCAAACTCGCCGGCTTCTATCAAACCGCCGCCGAGGAGATGGGCTGCGGCTTTTTTGATGCCGCGAGCGTCGCCAAATGTACACCGCTCGACGGCGTCCACCTCGACGCCGAAAATACGCGCAACATCGGCAAGGCGTTAGCGCCTGTCGTGCGCGGCATGCTGGAATTGTGATTCAAGGAGAAAAACCGTGGCTGAGAACTACGACGTCATCATCATCGGCTCCGGCCCGGGCGGCTATGTCACGGCGGTGCGTTCCGCCCAGCTCGGTTTCAAGACGGCGATCGTCGAGCGCGAGCATCTCGGCGGCATCTGCCTCAACTGGGGCTGCATACCGACCAAGGCGCTGCTGCGCTCGGCCGAGATCATGCACTATTCGGATCATTTGAAGGACTATGGCCTGAAGCTCGACGGCAAGGTCAGCGTCGACACCGCGGCCGTGGTCGACCGTTCGCGAAAAGTTTCGCTGCGGTTGAATGGCGGCGTCGCCTTTCTGATGAAGAAGAACAAGGTCGACGTCATCTGGGGCGAAGCCAAGCTGTCGAAGCCCGGTGAGGTTGTCGTCTCCAAGACGGCCAAGAAGCCGATGGAACCGCAGCCGCCGGTGCCGAAGGGCGTCAAGGGCGAGGGCACCTACACCGCCAAACACATCATTCTGGCGACCGGTGCCCGGCCGCGCGCGCTGCCTGGCATCGAACCGGACGGCAAGCTCATCTGGACCTATTTCGAGGCCATGGTTCCGCCGGAACTGCCGAAGTCGCTGCTGGTGATGGGATCCGGCGCCATCGGCATCGAATTCGCCTCCTTCTACCGCACCATGGGCGCCGACGTGACGGTGGTTGAATTATTGCCGGCGGTGATGCCGGTCGAAGATGCCGAAGTCTCGAAATTCGCGCAAAAGCAGTTCGAGAAGCAAGGCATGAAGATCATCCTCGAAGCCAAGGTGACCAAGGTCGAGAAGGGTGCCAACTCGGTCACCGCGCATATCGAGATGAAGGACGGCAAGGTCGAGAAGATCACGGCCGACCGCATGATCTCGGCTGTCGGCGTGCAGGGCAATATCGAGGGCCTCGGGCTTGAAGCACTCGGCGTAAAGACGGACCGTGGTTGCGTCGTCGTCGACGGCTACGGCAAGACGAACGTACCCGGCATCTACGCCATCGGCGATGTTGCCGGCCCGCCAATGCTGGCCCACAAGGCCGAGCACGAAGGCGTGGTGTGCATCGAAAAGATCGCCAGCTTTCCCGGCGTGCACGCCATCGACAAGCTCAAGATCCCCGGTTGCACCTATTGCAACCCGCAGGTCGCCTCAGTCGGTCTGACGGAAGCCAAGGCCAAGGCCGAGGGCAAGGATATTCGCGTCGGCCGCTTCCAGTTCGCCGCCAACGGCAAGGCGATCGCGCTTGGCGAGGACCAGGGCTTCATCAAGACCATCTTCGACAAGAAGACCGGTCAGTTGCTCGGCGCCCATATGGTCGGTGCCGAGGTGACCGAGCTGATCCAGGGCTTTGTCGTCGCGATGAACCTCGAGACGACCGAAGAAGAGCTGATGCACACCATCTTCCCGCATCCGACGCTGTCGGAGATGATGAAGGAAAGCGTGCTCGACGCCTATGGCCGCGCGTTGAACGCATGATAGATTCGCCGCGAGAGACTCAAACGCGAAAGCCTTGGGAGCTCGACGGCAGCGGTGTTCGTTTCCGGATGCATTTTTACGTGCGCAAGGAGAAGGCATATGCACTTGAACGGCGTGGGCTGGATCGCAGCCATCATCATCGGCGGCCTGGCAGGCTGGTTTGCCGAAATGGTCATGAAGAGCAACACCGGCATTTTCATGAACATTATCATGGGCATCGTTGGCGCGGTGGTGCTGAATGCCATCCTGCAGGCGCTCAATATCGGCGTGTTCGGCGTCGGCTGGACCGCCTATCTGATCACCGGATTTATCGGTGCCTGCCTGCTGATCTGGGTCGGTCGCCTGGTGCGCCGCTAGTCGATATCGTTGCCGGCTATGCGAAAACGGTTGTAGCGGCATGCGCCGCTGCAGCCTTTTTCTTTGGGCCGAAAAGTCCTAGATGACGTAAACGTGACGATCGCCGACGGGCGGTCGCAAGCAAAGCCAGGGTTCAGATGGTCACTGTCCTCGACACAATCGCCAACGCGCCGCGGCTGCGGCACCCGGAAAAGGCGCACAAGCCTGACCAGGAGGTGTTGCGCAAGCCGGACTGGATCCGCGTCAAGGCGCCGGTCTCGAAGGGCTATGCCGAGACACGCGAAATCGTGAAATCGCACAAGCTGGTGACCGTCTGCGAAGAGGCCGGCTGCCCCAACATCGGTGAGTGCTGGGAGAAGAAGCACGCCACCTTCATGATCATGGGCGAGATCTGCACGCGCGCCTGCGCCTTCTGCAATGTCGCCACCGGCATTCCGACCGCGCTCGATGCCGATGAACCCGCACGCGTCGCGCATGCCGTCAAGCAGATGGGGCTCAGCCACGTCGTCATCACCTCGGTTGATCGCGACGATCTCGCCGATGGCGGCGCGCAGCACTTCGCCGAAGTCATCCGTGCGATCCGCGCGGCAACGCCGTTGACAACGATTGAAATCCTGACGCCCGATTTCCTGCGCAAGGACGGCGCGCTGGAGATCGTCGTGGCGGCCAAGCCCGACGTCTTCAACCACAATCTCGAAACCGTGCCGTCGAACTATCTGAAGGTCCGGCCGGGCGCCCGTTACTTTCACTCGATCCGGCTGTTGCAGCGGGTCAAGGAACTCGACCCGTCGATCTTCACCAAGTCCGGCATCATGGTCGGCCTGGGCGAGGAGCGGAACGAAATCCTGCAGTTGATGGACGATCTGCGTTCGGCCAATGTCGACTTCATGACCATCGGCCAATATCTGCAGCCGTCGAAGAAGCACCATCCGGTGATCCGCTTCGTCACCCCCGAAGAATTCAAGTCCTTCGAGACGATCGGCCGGACCAAGGGTTTCCTGCTGGTGGCATCGAGCCCACTGACGCGCTCATCGCACCATGCCGGCGACGATTTCGCGCGGCTGCGCGCGGCGCGGGAAGCGCAACTCCAGAAGTCGCTCTAGCCGATTTTATGCCCAAATTCGAAGCCACCCGCCGCGTTGCCCACACGCCGCAGCAGATGTTTGCGCTGGTCGCTGACGTCGAGGCCTACCCGCAATTCCTGCCGCTTTGTGAAGCGCTGACGGTGCGCTCGCGCAAGGAGCGTGACGGACGCACCGTTCTGCTGGCCGATATGAGCATCGGCTACAAGGCCATCCGCGAGACCTTCACCACGCAGGTGCTGCTGAAGCCCGACGAGAACGCCATCGACGTCAAGTACATCGATGGCCCGTTCAAATATCTGAGCAATGTCTGGCGTTTCGAGCCCGATGGCCCCGGCTGCGCAGTCCGCTTCTTCATCGACTATGAGTTCAAGAGCCGCATTCTGGGCGCGCTGATGGGCACCATGTTCGACCGTGCCTTCCGCATGTTCGCCGAGGCTTTCGAAAAGCGCGCCGACGTCATCTATGGTGTCGCGCCGCGGGTCTAATTCTGGCTGAGCGCTTGCAGGCCCAGCTTCAGCGCGTGTCTCACCGTCTCGTGGCGGATGAATTCGCGGCCCTTGTGGCCGAACAGCTGGCGCTCGGCGACAACCGGCTGACCGGCCAGGGCAAGGCCGAACCAGACGAGACCGACCGGCTTGTCGGCCGAACCTCCGCCTGGACCGGCAATGCCGGTAACGGCAAGAGAAAGGCTTGCGCGTGAATGCGTCAGCGCGCCGGCCGCCATCTCCAGCACCGTTTCGCGCGACACAGCTCCATGCGCGTCGAGCGTTTCGGCGGAAACGCCGAGCATCTCCATCTTGGCTTCGTTGGAATAGGTGATGAAGCCGCGGTCGACCACGACGGAGGAGCCGGCAATGTCGGTGAGCGCGGCGATGATCAGGCCGCCGGTGCAGCTTTCCGCCGTCGCCAGCATGATGCCACGTTGCTGGCAGGCCAGCAGCAGGGCGTTTGCGAGTTCAGCGTTGCTCATTCCGGCACCTCGCCCGGAAACACCACGCTGGCCGTGGCGATCGCCGCAATGCCTTCCTCGCGGCCGACGAAGCCGAGCTTCTCGTTGGTTGTCGCCTTGATCGAGATGCGATCGGCGGAAATGCCCAGCATCTGCGACAGGGCTGATGTCATCGCCTCACGATGTGGGCCAACGCGCGGCGCCTCGCAGATCAGCGTGATATCGGCATTGGCTATGCGTCCGCCGCGCGCGCGCACCACCTTTGCCGCGTGTTCGACGAAGATCCGCGACGCAGCACCCTTCCACTGCGGATCGGACGGCGGAAAATGCGTGCCGATGTCGCCGGCGCCGCAGGTCGCCAGCAGCGCGTCGGTCAAAGCGTGCAGGCCGACATCGGCATCGGAATGGCCCGACAGTTTCTTGTCATGCGGAATGGCGACGCCACACAGGGTGACATGATCGCCAGGCTCGAAGGCGTGGACGTCGTAGCCGTTGCCGGTGCGGATGTCGGGGAAGTGTGTGCGTTCGCTGGAAAGCCGCTGGTGCGCCATGGCGATGTCCCGTGCCCAGGTGAGTTTGACATTGTCCGGCGAGCCGGGAACCAACTTGACCGGAATATGCGCCCATTCGGCGATGGCCGCGTCGTCGGTGAAATCCAGCCTGCCCAGCCGGTAAGCCTTGTCGTGCGCGGCAAGGATCGGCCCGTAGGGAAAACCTTGCGGCGTCTGCGCCGCGTGCAGCCCGCTGCGGGAAACGGTTTCCGCGACCACGCCGGCGGCCGACTCGCGCTTCAGCGTGTCGGCGACGGGCAGGGCGGGCAACGCTCCCTCGTTCTCGCCGATGGCGGCGATGGTGCGGTCGATCAACTCCGCGTCGACGAACGGGCGGACGGCATCGTGGATCAGAACCTGGCCCGGCGCGTGGTCTTTCAGCGCCAGCAGCCCGAGCCGGACGGACTCCTGCCTGGTCGGTCCGCCGATGACCGCGGTGACACGCTGAGCCTGCGTGCCCGCTGCTTGCCGAAACAATTCGTGGTCGTCGGCATGGATGGCGACGACGATCTGGCCGGTTCGCGGATGGGCAAGAAACATCTCCAGCGTATGCGCAATGACAGCGCGCCCGCCGATGTTCTGGTACTGCTTGGGCCCGTTGGCCTGCCCGGCACGAGCGCCGCGGCCGGCGGCGACGATCACCACCGCAACCCCACCCGTCGCGCTCGAGTTTTCACTTCCGTCAGTCATGGCGATTGGCTTAGCGCACGATCCCCAAAAGTGTAATTGGTTTTACGAAAAGATCGTGCGTCAAATATGAATTCCAAAAGTGTCTTGAAGGATGCGCCAGTGCCCTGGTCGCGGCAAAAGCCGAAGGCCGGCATTTTCCCAATTGCGCCTTAATGTGGCGTCATTCCGCGTTGCACATTGCGGCCGATATGGCTAGAGAATGTGCAACGAATGGACGTGCTTGGTTTTTGTGCATGGTTAACTCAGCCAAATTGGCCGCGCCTCTCGACGTCGGCGGCGTGGAAATCCGCAATCGCGTGTTCCTCGCGCCGATGTCGGGTATTACCGACGAGCCTTTCCGCAAGCGCGCCCATGCGCATGGCGCCGGCCTGGTCGTGTCCGAAATGGTGGCAAGCGGCGAACTCGCCAAGGGCAGGGCCGGCTTCGACCTGCGCATACGGCATTCCGGCCTGCCCGTCCATATGGTGCAGCTCGCCGGCCGCGAGGCAGCACATATGGCTGAAGGGGCGCGTATCGCCGCCGGCGAGGGTGCGGACATTATCGATATCAACATGGGCTGCCCGGCCAAGAAGGTCACCGGTGGGTATGCCGGCTCGGCATTGATGCTGGACCTCGACCATGCGCTGTCGCTGATCGAGGCCGTGGTCGGCGCGGTCAAGGTGCCGGTGACGGTCAAGATGCGGCTCGGCTGGGACGAGGGCGCGCACAACGCGCCAATCCTCGCGCGCCGTGCCGAACAGGCGGGCGTCAGCATGGTGACGGTGCATGGCCGCACCCGCTGCCAGTTCTATCAGGGCAAGGCCGACTGGAGCGCGATCGCACGCGTCAAGGACGCCGTCTCCATCCCGGTCGTTGCCAATGGCGATGTCTGCTCCCCGGCCGAGGCAGCCACCATTCTCGATCAATCCGGCGCCGACGCGGTGATGGTCGGCCGCGCGCACTATGGCGCGCCCTGGATCGCTGGTGGCATAGCCGCCGCGGCAGCAGGCGAAACGGCGGCCAACGTACCGTGCAATCCGACGGCACTGGCCGACTATGTCGTCGCCCACTACGAGGACATGCTGGCGCTCTATGGCGTCGGGAGCGGCTTGCGTCAGGCGCGCAAGCATCTGGGCTGGTATCTCGATCGCCATGCCGTTGGCGTTGCCGATGACGACCGAAAAGCCATCCTGACCGCGTTCGAGCCGGCCCGCGTCATTGCCTTGCTGCGAAATGTGTTCTCGCGCGATCCGCGATCCTTGAACCTGCGGAGTGCGGCATGAACGCCAACGTCACCCACGGCACCGATATGGCAGAGGCCGCCCATATCGTGCTCAACACAATCCGCCGTCCGGTGATCATGGTCGACACGGATGGGTTCATCACCTACGCCAATGCCGATGCCGAGGATTTCTTCCGCTCGAGCGCGAATATGCTCGCGCGCAACACCCTGTCCAGGCTGATCCCGTTCGGCAGCCCGCTGCTTACGCTGGTCGATCAGGTGCGCGAGCGCCGGGCTCCGGTCAACGAATATCGCGTCGATGTGTCATCGCCGCGCCTCGGCATCGAGAAGGTTGTCGATCTCTATGTCGCGCCGGTGCCGGAATTCCCGGGCTCCGTGGTGGTCATGTTCCAGGAGCGGTCGATGGCCGACAAGATCGACCGCCAGATGACGCATCGCGGCGCGGCGCGTTCGGTGACCGGGCTGGCGGCGATGCTTGCCCATGAGATCAAGAACCCTCTCTCAGGCATCCGCGGCGCCGCGCAGCTGCTCGAACTGTCCGCCTCCGATGAAGACCGCGCGCTGACCCGGCTGATCACCGACGAGACTGACCGCATCGTCTCGCTGGTCGATCGCATGGAGGTGTTTTCCGACGAGCGGCCCATCGATCGCTATCCCGTCAACATCCATGTCGTGCTTGACCATGTGAAGGCGATCGCCAAGAACGGTTTTGCGAAGAAAATCAGGATATTGGAGGACTATGATCCATCATTGCCTCCTGTCTTCGCCAATCGCGACCAGCTGATCCAAGTGTTCCTCAACCTGGTCAAGAACGCCGCCGAGGCGATCGGCAGCGATCCGCATGGCGAGATCGTGCTGTCGACCGCCTTCAGGCCGGGCATTCGCGTTTCGGTGCCGGGAACGCAGGACCGCGTATCGCTGCCGCTTGAGTTCTGCGTGCGCGACAACGGCTCCGGCGTCTCGGAGGACATCCTGCCGATCCTGTTCGATCCCTTCATCACCACCAAGCCGAACGGCTCGGGGCTGGGGCTGGCGCTCGTCGCCAAAATCGTCGGCGAGCATGGCGGCATCATCGAATGCGACTCGACCCCGCGCGGAACCACCTTCCGCATCCTGATGCCGGCCTGGAAGGAAACGCCGTTCGGCGCTGAAGAAGACGGTGAAGGAGACCGCAAATGACGGTTCGCGGCAATATTCTCGTCGCCGATGACGATGCGGCGATCCGCACGGTGCTCAATCAGGCTCTCTCGCGCGTCGGCCATGAGGTGCGCGTCACTTCCAACGCTTCGACCCTTTGGCGCTGGGTGGCAGCGGGCGAGGGCGACCTCGTTATCACCGACGTGGTGATGCCGGACGAGAACGCCTTCGACATGCTGCCGCGCATCAAGAAAGCCCGGCCGGAACTGCCGGTCATCGTCATGAGCGCCCAGAACACGTTCATGACGGCGATCCGCGCATCCGAGACCGGCGCCTATGAATATCTGCCAAAACCGTTCGACCTGACAGAGCTCCTCAACATCGTCAACCGGGCGCTGTCGGAGCCGCGGCGGCCGAAGATCGATGCGCGGCCGGAAGAGCAGCCCGACGCGATGCCGCTGGTCGGCCGCTCGGCGGCCATGCAGGACATCTACCGCATGCTAGCGCGGATGATGCAGACCGACCTGACGGTCATGATTTCTGGCGAATCGGGCACCGGCAAGGAACTGGTGGCGCGCGCGCTGCATGAATATGGCCGCCGTCGTGGCGGCCCGTTCGTCGCCATCAACATGGCGGCGATCCCGCGCGACCTGATCGAATCGGAACTGTTCGGCCACGAGAAGGGCGCCTTCACCGGCGCCCAGAACCGCTCCACCGGCCGCTTCGAGCAGGCCGAGGGCGGCACGCTGTTCCTCGACGAGATCGGCGACATGCCGATGGAGGCGCAGACGCGCCTGCTGCGTGTCCTGCAGCAGGGCGAATATACGACGGTCGGCGGCCGCACGCCGATCAAGACCGACGTGCGCATCGTCGCCGCCACCAACAAGGATCTGCGCACGCTGATCAACCAGGGACTGTTCCGCGAGGATCTGTTCTATCGCCTCAACGTCGTGCCGCTGAGACTGCCGGCATTGCGCGAGCGTTCCGAGGACGTGCCCGATCTGGTGCGTCACTTCTTCAAGCTCGGCGAGATGGAAGGGCTGCAGACCAAACGCATCTCGTCCGGCGGCATCGAACTGATGAAGCGCTATCCCTGGCCAGGCAATGTGCGCGAGCTGGAAAACCTCGTTCGCCGCCTCGCCGCGCTTTATTCGCAAGACGAGATTTCCGCCGAGATCATCGAGGCGGAGCTCAAGACCGGCGAGCGCCCCGTGGTCCCCGGCGGCGGCAACCTCATTCCAGACGACCTCTCGATTGGCCAGGCGGTCGAGCATTTCCTGCAGCGCTATTTCGCCTCGTTTGCCGGCGAATTGCCGCCCGCCGGGCTCTACCAGCGCATTCTCTCCGAAGTCGAATATCCGCTGGTCCTGGCCTCGATGACGGCAACCCGCGGCAACCAGATCAAGGCTGCGGAACTGCTGGGGCTGAACCGCAACACGCTGCGCAAGAAGATTCGCGAACTGGGCGTCAATGTCTACAAATCATCGCGGCCGGGCTGATCCGGCGTCGACTCTTTTCAGGGACTGAGCGCCTTTTCAGGGGACTGAGCGGCGAAAGATTGCTGCCGCTGTCACACTTGTTGCATAATCGCCACAATGCGTTGCATAGATCGAATGCAATCATTGGCTCCCAGACGGCGACATGGCTCCGCAGGCACCTGTACTCAACCAACCGCTTTTCAGCGAACCCGGCGCCCGCGACGGGCGCCGCCTGCTGGCGCTGCCCGGCGTCGTGGCAGTCGTCGGCGCGCTGGTCATGGCGGCCATTTCGTTCACCATCCTGGTCGGCGCGACGCCGATCGCGCCTGACGCCAGGACGACCTGGGCGCTGATCGCGCTCAACGCCGCCTTCGTGCTTTTCCTCAGCGCGCTGGTCGGGCGCGAGGTGCATCGCATCGTCATGGCGCGCCGGCATGGCAAGGCGGCCTCGCGGCTTCATGTGCGCATCGTCGCCATGTTCGCGCTGGTTGCCGCCATTCCCGCCATCATGGTGGCGATCATCGCCTCGATCACGCTCGATATCGGCCTCGATCGCTGGTTCGAGATCCGCACCAAGACGATCGTCAATTCCTCGCTGTCGATCGCCGATGCCTATGTCCAGGAAAACGCCCGCAATTTGCAGGGCACGACGCTGTCGATGGCCTATGATCTCGATGCGTCGCGCACGCTCTACGGCCTTGATCGCACAGGCTTTCTCGACCTCATGAACAAGGAAGCCGTGGGCCGGTCTCTGGCCCATGCGGCGCTGATCAAGCCCGACGGCTCGTTCGTCATGAGCGCGCAGACCGATGCCGATTTCTCCATGCCGGAACCGCCGGAAGGCTCGGTCAGCAGCGCCACCGACGGCAAACCGGTGCTGATCGAGCCGCGCACCCGCAACATCATGGGCGCCATCGTCAAGCTGCGTGAGATCGAAGGCCTCTACCTCTACACCATCCGCCTTGTCGATCCCGAAGTGATCAAGGCACGGCAGATCGTCAGGTCCAACACGGACGAGTACCGCAACCTCGAAGACAACAGGCGCACCTCGCAAGTTGCCTTCGCGCTGCCCTATCTATCGCTGACCCTGATCATCATCCTGTCGGCGATCTGGACCGGCATTGCCGTCGCCGACCGTCTCGTGCGGCCGATTCGCCAGCTCATCGGTGCCGCCGACGAGGTGGCGACCGGCAATCTCGATGTCGCGGTTCCGGTCAGGCCTTCCGACGGCGATGTCGCCTCGCTTGGCGACACCTTCAACAAGATGCTGCTGGAGCTGAAATCCCAGCGCAACGAGATCCTGTCGGCAAAGGACCTGATCGACGAGCGGCGGCGCTTTTCCGAAGCTGTGCTCGCCGGTGTCACCGCCGGCGTCATCGGCGTCGATCCCTATGGCATCGTCACCATCGTCAACCGTTCGGCCGAATCGATGCTGGCCATCTCCGCCAGTGCCGCGCTAGGACAGAACCTTTCCGCCATTCTGCCGCATGTCGGCCGCGTCTTCGAGATCGGCCGCCAGTCGGGCAAGCCTGTCTACCGCGAACAGGTGACATTCTTCCGCGCCGGCACCGAACGCACCTTCAACGTACAGATCACCATCGAGGCGGGCGACGACGGCTCGGAGGAGAAATCCTACGTCGTGACGGTCGACGACATCACCGATCTGGTTCAGGCCCAGCGTTCTTCGGCCTGGGCCGATGTGGCGCGCCGCATCGCCCACGAAATCAAGAATCCGCTGACGCCGATCCAGCTTTCGGCCGAGCGCATCAAGCGACGCTTCGGCAAGGTCATCACCGAGGACCGCGAGATCTTCGATCAGTGTACCGACACCATCATCCGGCAGGTCGAGGACATCGGCCGCATGGTCGACGAATTCTCCGCCTTCGCGCGGATGCCGAAGCCCGAGATGAAGGCCATCGACTTGCGCGAATCGCTGCGCGAGGCCTCATTCCTGGTCGAAGTCAGCCGCGCCGACATTGCTTTCGAACGCGTGTTCGGCAACGAGCCGCTCAAGGGCACGTTCGACAGCCGCCTGATGGCGCAGGCATTTGGCAATGTGATCAAGAACGCCGCCGAAGCGATCGACGGACTGGAACAGAAGGACGGTTCGCACGGCATAATCCGGATTCAAGCCGGGCGCCAGAATGGCGCGATTCGAATCGACGTCATCGACAATGGCAAAGGCCTGCCGCGGGAGAATCGCCAACGGCTGCTCGAGCCCTATATGACCACACGCGAGAAGGGCACCGGGCTTGGTCTCGCTATCGTCAAGAAGATCGTGGAGGACCATGGTGGCAGGCTGGAACTTCATGATGCCCCTGCGGATTTTCACAATGGGCGTGGTGCGATGATCAGCATCATTCTGCCGCCCGCGGCTGCGGCGCCATTGCGCGGTGAAGCCAAGGCGGAAAACGAAAGAGAAACTGAAAAGGTCGGTAATGGCGTCTGATATTCTCATCGTCGATGACGAGGAAGACATCCGTGAGCTCGTCGCGGGCATCCTGAGCGATGAAGGTCACGAAACCCGTACGGCATTCGATGCCGACAGCGCGCTCGCTGCTATAGCTGATCGCGCGCCGAGGCTGATTTTCCTCGACATCTGGCTGCAGGGCTCCCGCCTGGACGGCCTGGCGCTGCTCGACGAGATCAAGACCATGCATCCCACTCTGCCGGTGGTCATGATCTCCGGCCACGGCAACATCGAAACGGCCGTCTCGGCCATCCGTCGTGGCGCCTATGATTTCATCGAGAAGCCGTTCAAGGCCGACAGGCTGATCCTCATTGCCGAGCGTGCGCTGGAAACTTCGAAATTGCGGCGTGAGGTTTCCGACCTCAAGCAGCGCAGCGGCGAAACCTTCGACCTGATCGGCATGTCGTCGGCGATGAGCCAGCTGCGCCAGACCATCGAGCGCGTCGCGCCGACCAACAGCCGCGTCATGATCATCGGCCCGTCTGGATCCGGCAAGGAACTGGCGGCGCGCGCCATCCACACGCTCTCGGCGCGCAAGGGCGCGCCGTTCGTGACGCTGAGCGCTGCCAACATCACGCCCGAGCGCATGGAAATCGAGCTATTCGGCACCGAATCGAACGGCGTCGAGCGCAAGGTCGGTGCGCTGGAAGAGGCCCATCGCGGCATCCTCTACATCGACGAAGTGGCCGATATGCCGCGCGAGACGCAGAACAAGATCCTGCGCGTGCTGGTCGAACAGCAGTTCGAGCGGGTAGGGGGCACCAAGCGGGTCAAGGTCGACGTCCGCATCATCTCCTCGACCTCGCAAAACCTGGAAGCCATGATTGCCGACGGGCGTTTCCGCGAGGATCTCTATCATCGCCTGGCGGTGGTTCCGGTGATGGTGCCGGGGCTGGCTGAGCGGCGCGAGGATATTCCCTACCTCGTCGACAACTTCATGAAACAGATCGCCCGCCAGGCCGGCATCAAGCCGCGCCGCATCGGCGACGACGCGCTGGCCGTGCTGCAGGCGCACAACTGGCCGGGCAACGTCCGCCAGCTGCGCAACAATGTCGAGCGCCTGATGATCCTGGCGCGCGGCGACGACGTCGATGCGCCGATCACCGCCGACCTGCTGCCGTCCGAAATCGGCGATGTCATGCCGCGTACGCCGAACCAGTCCGACCAGCACATCATGGCGCTGCCGTTGCGCGAGGCGCGTGAACAGTTCGAGAAGGACTATCTGATCGCCCAGATCAACCGGTTTGGCGGCAACATCTCGAAAACCGCCGAGTTCATCGGCATGGAGCGCTCCGCTTTGCACCGCAAGCTGAAGTCGCTGGGCGTCTGACGTACACAAAGTCAGCCTGGCCGTGGCCTATGCAATTGTCGGTTACGGGTGCGGCGGAATCGCATAAGAAAGCCGGGACTTTTCTGAGGGATCACCTATGCCGCGCATTGCCTATGTGAACGGGCGCTACGTCGTCCACGCGGACGCTTCCGTGCATATCGAGGATCGCGGCTATCAATTTGCCGACGGTGTCTATGAGGTCTGCGAGGTGGCGCGAGGCTTCATCGTCGACATGCCGCGCCACTTGGCCCGGCTGAACCGCTCGCTGACCGAATTGTCGATCGCCTGGCCGGTCGCGCGTAACGTGCTGCCGCTCATCCTGCGCGAGGTGGTCAACCGCAACCAGGTCGTCAACGGTCTGGTCTATGTTCAGGTCACGCGTGGTGTCGCCAGCCGCGACTTTGTTTTCCCGTCGGCGGACACCAAGCCCTCCTTGGTGGTCACTGCCAGGAAGGCCGATCCGGCGGCTGGAGCAAAGCGGGCCGAGACCGGCATCGCGGTCATCACCGTGCCCGAGAACCGCTGGGACCGCGTCGACATCAAGTCCGTCGGGCTGCTGCCCAATGTACTGGCCAAGCAGAAAGCCAAGGAGGCCGGCGCCCAGGAGGCGTGGTTCGTCGACACCGACGGCAACGTCAAGGAAGGCGGCTCGTCGAACGCCTGGATCGTCACCAGGGACGGTGTCCTCGTCACCAGGCCGGCCGATCATGGCATCCTGCGCGGCATCACCCGCACGACCATGTTTGAGGTTGCAGCGAAGCTCGGCCTGAAGATCGAAGAGCGCGGTTTTTCCGTCGCCGAGGCCAAGGCGGCGCGCGAGGCGTTCATCAGCTCCGCGACGACAATTGCCATGCCTGTCGTGGCCATTGACGGCGATCCGGTGGCCAACGGGCACCCAGGCTCTGTGACACTTTCGTTGCGGCAGGCCTTTTTTGACATTGCGGAAAAAAGTCCAGCCTGATAACCGCACAGGTGGAATGAACATCAATATATCTCGTTCTGCTTGTCGTTACTGACGACAAGACGGTGTTTGCGCGCTTGACATGTGCCCGACAATTTGGCGCATTGGCCTGCAAACCGAAGGGGATCGGCGAAAGACAAGAACAATGGCGGAACGATCGCAAAACCTTCAGGACCTGTTCCTGAATTCAGTTCGCAAGAGCAAGAACCCGCTCACCATCTTCCTCATCAACGGCGTGAAGCTGACCGGCGTGGTAACTTCGTTCGACAATTTCTGTGTGCTGCTGCGCCGCGACGGTCACTCCCAGCTCGTCTACAAGCACGCCATTTCCACGATCATGCCGAGCCAGCCGGTTCAGATGTTCGATGGCGAGGAAAGCCAGGGCGCCTGATTGGCACGTGAGAAGGACGCGGACGCGACCGTTCGCGGAAAACCAGCGCATCATCCCGGGACGGAAGCCAAGGGTCCGACCCGGGCTGTCGTCATTGTGCCTGTGCTTACCCGCCAGCCGCGCGGCGACGACGATACAAACCGCCCGCGGCTGACGCGATCGGCCGACGCACGCCGCGACGAGGCCGTCGGCCTTGCCCGCGCCATCAACCTTGATCCGATCCATACGGCGGTGGTGACCGTCAACGATCCGCGTCCGGCAACCTTGCTCGGCAGCGGCAAGGTCGAGGAGTTCGCCGAAATCGTCAAAGAGGGCCATGCGGAACTGGTCATCGTTGATCATCCGCTGACGCCGGTGCAGCAGCGCAATCTCGAAAAGGAACTGAACGCCAAGGTGCTCGACCGTACCGGGCTGATCCTCGAGATCTTCGGCGAGCGCGCCCGCACCAAGGAAGGCACGCTGCAGGTCGAACTCGCCCATCTCAATTACCAGAAGGGCCGCCTTGTCCGCAGCTGGACCCACCTCGAGCGCCAGCGCGGCGGGGCCGGCTTCCTCGGCGGCCCCGGCGAAACCCAGATCGAATCCGACCGGCGGCAGTTGCAGGAAAAGATCATCAAGTTGAAGCACGAGCTGGAAACGGTTCGCCGCACCCGCGACCTGCACCGCGCCAAGCGCAAGAAGGTGCCGTTCCCGGTGGTGGCGATCGTCGGCTACACCAATGCCGGCAAATCGACCCTGTTCAACCGGCTGACCGGAGCAGACGTGCTGGCGCAGGACATGCTGTTTGCCACGCTCGACCCGACGCTGCGCCGCGTGCGCCTGCCGCATGGCACGCCGATCATCCTGTCGGACACGGTCGGTTTCATCTCCGACCTGCCGACGCATCTGATCGCCGCTTTTCGCGCGACTTTGGAAGAGGTGGTCGAAGCCGATCTCGTCCTCCATCTGCGCGACATTTCCGATCCCGACACGGCAGCGCAGGCCGAGGATGTCGAGCGCATCCTGGCCGACCTCGGTGTCGACGCCAGTGATACCAAGCGGGTGATCGAAGTCTGGAACAAGATCGATCTGCTGGACGAAGGCAACAGGAGCCGGCTGCTCGCCGACGCCGCCGACGGCAGCAAGGGACCGCCGATCGCCGTATCGGCGGTGACCGGCGAGGGTATCGATGCGCTGAAGGCGATCATCGAGACACGCATGGCGGGCGAGCTCGAAGACCTGACGGTGACGATCGAGCCGGCGCAGTTCGGCCTTGTCGACTGGCTTTATCGCAATGGCGATGTCGTTTCGCGCACCGACAATGACGATGGCAGCGCCACCATATCGCTCAAGGCGACGCAAAGCGCCCGCGAAGAGATCGAAAGCCGATTGCGCAGGAAGAACAACGGCTAACCCAAGGCAATTCCAGCAAAACTGTATAGCGGTTTTCCATCCGGAATTGCCGACGTTATTTCGCGGTTTTTGCTTCCTGCCAGAGCGCTTCCATCTCGGCCAGATCAGCCTTTTCCAGCGTGTTGCCGGACTTCTCCAGGGCCTGCTCGACATAGTGGAAGCGTGAGCGGAATTTTTCATTCGTGCCGCTCAACGCGGCTTCCGAATCGAGCTTGAGATGACGGCCGAGGTTGACGACAGCGAACAGCATGTCGCCGAACTCGTCCTTGATCGAGGCGGTATCGCCCTTGGCCAGCGCCTCGCGCAATTCGCCGATCTCCTCTTCGATCTTGTCGAGGATGGGGGCCGCCTCGCTCCAGTCGAAGCCGACACGCGCAGCCTTCTCCTGAAGTTTGAGCGCCCGCTTCAGCGCAGGTAGGGCGAGCGGAACGCTGTCCAGAAACCCTTTGCCATTGTCTTCGGGGTCGAGGCCGCGCGCGAGGCGGGCGCTTCGCTTCTCCACCTTCTCCTGCGCCTTGATCTTTTCCCACATGCCCTTGGCCATGCCGGCGCTGCGGGCTTTTTCGTCGCCGAAAACATGCGGGTGGCGACGGATCATTTTCGTCGTGATCGCCTGGACCACATCCGGAAAGGCGAATTCACCGGCTTCCTCGGCCATTTGCGCATGATAGACGACCTGCAGCAGGAGATCGCCCAGCTCGTCACGGAGATCATCGAGGTCGCCGCGCGCGATGGCATCCGCCACCTCATAGGCTTCCTCGATCGTATAGGGCGCGATGGTCGAGAAATCCTGCTCGATATCCCACGGACAACCGGTCTTCGGCGCACGCAGCGCTGCCATGATCTCGATCAGGCGCGAAATGTCTTTCGATGGCGTCATGCGGCGGATGCTATCCTGCGGCCCGACGCGCGGCCAATGTTGTCAGCCGGAGAGGGCGCCTTGTCCACAGCTGAGCCGCCTTAGTCGAGTACGGAGACGATCGCCTTGGCGAGGTCGTCCATCCCATCCTCTGGCAGTCCGGCGACGTTGATGCGGCTGTCGCCGACCATGTAGACGCCATGTTCGGCGCGCAGCCGTTCGACCTGCGCTTCCGTGAGGCCAAGCCGCGAGAACATGCCGCGATGGCTGGCGACGAAGTCGAAGCGGTCGGAGTTGGACTGCCGGCGCAGCGCCTCGGCGAACTGGACACGGAGCCTCAGCATGCGCAGGCGCATCTCCTCCAGCTCGGCTTCCCAGTCGGCACGCAAAGTAGCGTCTTCCAGCACGATGCGCACCGCGGCAGCGCCATGATCAGGCGGCATCGAATATATGGCGCGTGCCGCCGACAGCATCTGGCTCATCGCCACATCGGCCTGTGCGCCGTCCTTGGCCAGGACCATCGCCGCACCGACACGGTCGCGGTAGACGGCGAAATTCTTCGAGCAGCTCGAGGCAACAACCATTTCCGGAACTTTCGCCGCCAGCAGCCGCAGGCCAAGCGCATCGGCCTCGAGCCCATCGCCAAAGCCCTGATAGGCGATGTCGACGAAAGGCAGCAGGCCCCGCTCGACGACCAGATCGGTGACGGCCTCCCACTGCGCCGCGTCGAGGTTCGCGCCGGTCGGGTTGTGACAGCAGCCATGCAGCAGCACCACGTCGCCACTGTTGGCCGTCCGCAACGCCGCCAGCATGTCGTCGAAACGAACCGCACCCGAGGCCGCATCGAAATAAGGATATTCGCGGATCTGCAAGCCGGCGGCGCGCATCACCGGCATATGGTTCGGCCAGGTCGGGTCCGACAGCCAGATGGTTGCGTCCGAACGCGTCCGCTTGAGCAGCTCCGCGACCAGGCGCAACGCACCGGAGCCGCCAGGCGCCTGTGCCGCCCGGATGCGCGTCATGTCGGCGCCAGGGCCGAAAGCGAGCTTGGCCATCACCGCGTTGAAGCCGGTATCGCCGGCCAGTCCGAGATAGGTCTTGGTGTCCTGGCTGTTCAGCAGCCGCTTTTCAGCCTCGCGCACGGCGCGCATGACCGGCGTCTTGCCGTCACGATCCTTATAGACGCCGACGCCGAGGTCGACTTTGTTGGTACGTGGATCGGCGCGATAGAGGCCGATCAGGGCCAGGATCTTGTCGGCGGGAGCTGGCTGCAGGTCTTCGAACATCATTATGGTTCCGTTGGCGCGGCGGAGTGATACGCAAATCGGACGTGATGCACCAGCGGTTTTAGGTGTGCGAAACAGAAGGCGGCGCCCAAAGGTGTGGTCTTTCGATCGAAACGATAGCCGCTATTCTAATCGCAGCGTATGCGCCGCTCCGAAAGCGGCTTAGGGATGACTGCTTCATGCTCGTACGGCTGACGATGATCTGCAGCGGTGCCACGGCGGCAACCCGGAAGGGTGCGCTCCCGTTGGATGAGCCGTTGGAGCCGCGATCGCTGACTCTGGCGAAAGCGATGCGCGGAACGCTGTGCCGCGCCGACCGCGTGTGGACAGCGCCGGCACTTCGCGCCCGGCAGACCGCCGAGGCGCTGGCGTTGGACGCATCGGTCGAACCGCTTCTGGCCGACCGGGATCATGGAAGCTGGGCCGGCAAGAGCTTTGAGGAGGTCCAGGCGGAGCAGCCCGAGGGCATAGCCGCCTGGCTTACCGACCCCAATGCGGCGCCGCATGGCGGCGAGTCGCTGGCCGAGGTTGCTCGCCGGGCCTCCGAGTTGATGGACCGGTTAATAGCGGAGCGTGGTCACACAATCGCCATGACCCATGCCAGCGTCATCCGCACCGCGATCGCGCATGTTCTCGGCGCGCCGCTTACCGCCTGCTGGAAGATCGATATCGAGCCGCTGAGCATCACCGATTTTCGCAGCGACGGCCGCAGGTGGGTGTTGCGCGCCTGCGGTGTAACGACACCCAAAGCGGCAAAACCACTTCGCCCCTGAGAGTCAGGCCGGGCGAGGGTACTGGCAAACGCGACCCTTCGGTAAACCCGCCAAAGAAAAAATGGCACGGCTCGGGATTAAAACCCCCACATGCCCCGTAAACAGGACATGAAACGGTCGATGCCACGCTTTGACATCATAGGACAGCTAGGGTCGCTGCGGCGCTATGCCCAGTCGCTGACGCGCGACAGTGCGGACGCTGAGGATCTCGTGCATGACGCGCTGGTGCGCGCCTATGAGCGGCGCGGCACCTTCCGCTCGGGTGGAAATTTGCGGGCCTGGCTGTTGTCGATCGTTCACAACGCGTTTGTCGACCGCATGCGCTCGCGCCGCTCGGAAGCGGCGCGCATCGAACAGGCCGGATACCTCGCCGATGCCAGCACACCGGCGCCGCAAGAGCATTCGGTGCGCCTGGCGCAGGTGCGGGACGCCTTTTTCAACCTGCCGGAGGAACAGCGCTCGGCACTGCATCTGGTCGCCATCGAAGGGCTTTCCTATCAGCAGGCCGCTGATGCCACCGGCGTGCCGCTGGGCACGCTGATGTCGCGCATCGGCAGGGCGCGCGGCGCCTTGCGCCAGATGGAGGACGCCGCCCCGGCACGCGGCAGGAATCATTTGAGAATCGTGGGAGGTGAGCCATGACCGCTCTTGTCGACCCCGTGACCGACACCGACCTCGACGCCTATGTCGACGACCAGCTGGATGTCACGCGCCGCATCGAGGTCGAGGCGTTCCTGTCGACCCGGCCGGAGGCCGCCGCACGCGTAATGTCGGATCTGCGGACGCGCGACGAACTGCGCGTGGCGCTTGCCGGTTCCAAGGGCATGGCGCGGCCGGCGACCGCTGACGCGGCGCGGCGGCTGGAGAGGGGGCTTGTCCGCGGCCGCATCTTCGGCGTGCTGCAGCGCGCCGCGGCCGTTGCCGCCTTCATTGCCGCCGGCTGGCTGGCGAACGGCATCATCGGGCCGATGTCGGTGACCAAGGTCATCGCTTCGCCGCAGCCGCCCGCCTATGTCGAGGAAGCGGTGCGGGCACACAGGACGACGCTGGTGCGCGAAACCATGCCCTCGCAGCCGGAAGCGCCCAACTACAATGCCGGCGAGATCCGGGCCGCGACCGCTATCGTCATGCCATCGCTGCCCAAGGACTGGAAGGTTCGCGACGTGCAGATCTATCCGTCGCGCTTCGGCCCGAGTGTCGAGGTGGCTGTCGACACCAAGGATATGGGCCTGGTGTCGCTGTTTGCGATCCGGCCGGGAACCTTCGACGTGGTCAAGCCGACCATCGCGCCCTCGGGCGATATTTCCTCGGCCTATTTCCAGATCGGCGAGGTCGCCTATGCGGTGGTCGCGAAGAGCGGGGTTCATGACCTCGACCGCGTCGCCGAGGCGCTCGCCAAGACGCTTTACTGACCGATTTACAAAGGAGACTGAAAATGAACACGCCCAATCTGGGATATCGCGTCGGCACCGGCGCCCAGGCCGGAGCGGTCTTCGACGAGGGCCTGCGCCAGCACATGCTGCGCGTCTACAACTATATGGGCCTTGGCCTCGTGGTCACCGGCCTGGTCGCCTTCCTGGTGTCGTCGACGCCGGCGCTCTATGTGCCGATCTTCTCCAGCCCGCTGAAATATGTGGTGATGCTGGCGCCGCTCGCCTTCGTGTTGCTGTTTTCGTTCAAGATGCAGACCATGTCGGCGGCCAGCGCCCAGATGATGTTCTGGGCCTTCTGCGCGGTGATGGGCCTGTCGCTCGCCTCCGTGTTCCTGGTCTTCACCGGAACCAGCATCGCGCGCACCTTCTTCATCGCCGCCACCATGTTCGGCGCCACCAGCCTCTATGGCTACACGACCAAGCGTGACCTGACGCAGTTTTCGTCGTTCCTGATCATGGGCCTGATCGGCGTGGTGATCGCCAGCATCGTCAACATCTTCCTCGGCTCGACGGCGCTGCAGTTCGCCATTTCGGTGATCGGCATCGCCGTCTTCATCGGTCTGACCGCTTGGGACACGCAGACGATCAAGGAACAGTATGCCGAGAATTTCGATGCGGAATCGCGCCAGAAGCTGGCCGTTTTCGGCGCCTTCTCGCTCTATCTGAACTTCATCAACATCTTCCAGCTGCTGCTGAACTTCACCGGCGAGCGGGAGTAACGACTGTCCGCTGTGGGCAAGGGCGGGGTTCTCGCCCTTGATGCGGAGAGGTGGCCGGAGGAGAAATCCTCCGGCGACAATTCGTTCCGGCAAGCCCCTTCACGCCTTGAGTCCCAAGGCGCTTTTGCTAGTCTGCCCACCAGCATCCAACACTGCGAGGACATGTGGCACAGGACAGCCAGACGCTTCATGGCGACGGGATTTCGGCTGTCATAGTCGGGCGGGGCGCCGAACTGGTTTCGCTACGGGAGGCGCAGGGATTTGAGTTCCTTTGGCAAGCCGGGCCAGAGTGGCGGCGCCATTCGCCGGTGCTGTTTCCGATCGTTGGCCGGCTGAAGGGCGACCAACTGCGCCATCGCGGCCGGACCTATCCGATGACGCAGCACGGCTTTGCCCGCGACAAGCCGTTTACCTGGGCGGAGAGGGGGGAGCGCTCCTGCACGCTGGTCCTCACCGACGATGCCGATACCCGTACGCACTACCCCTTCGCCTTTCGCCTTGCCGTCACCTACACTCTGGAGCGCCAGCAGCTTGGTGTGGCCCTGGAGGTTACCAACACCGGCGACGAGCCGTTGCCGGCCTCGGTCGGCGCGCATCCGGCATTCAACTGGCCCTTGCTGCCGGAATTGCCCAAGGAGGCCTACCGGCTGACCTTTGCCGACGATGAGCCGGCGCCGATCCGTCGCCTCAAGGACGGCCTCCTGCTCGCAGAGACGCGGCCGACGCCAATCGCGGGCAGAACGCTTGCATTGTCCGAGCAACTGTTCGATGACGACGCCGTCATCCTGGATCGGCCCGCGAGCACCAGCTTGCGCTACGCCGCCGACCATGGTCCGGCGATCGAAATGTCATGGCAGGGTGCGGAGGAGCTGGGCATCTGGTCCAAACCCGGCGGCGCGCCCTTTCTGTGCCTCGAGCCCTGGCACGGTATTGCAAGCCCGGCCGATTTCGACGGCGAATTCAGCGACAAGCCAGGCGTGATGCTGATCGAACCAGGAGCGAAGCGTTCGCTGAGCTACCGGATCAGCCTGGAGCAGGGTCCGCGGTGACCAGCGGACGACCAGCCGGAAAACCAACGTCGTGGGACTTCAAATGAAACTTGGCTTCATCGGCACAGGCGCGCTCACAGCCGCCATCGTTACCGGGCTCAAATCGCTTGAGGACGATCCGGTATCGGTCGTGTTGTCGCCGCGCAACGAAGAGATCGCCGCGAACCTCGCATCCCGCTATCCGAATGTGCGCGTTGCCGCCGACAATCAGGCGGTCCTCGATGAATGCGACACCGTCATGCTGGCGGTCCGGCCGCAAATCGCCCACCAGGTGCTGCCTGAATTGCGATTTCGGCGCGACCACCACCTCATCAGCCTGATCGCCACGCTGTCGCGTGAAGAAATCATCGGCCTGACCGCACCCGCAAGCCGCGTGACCAAAGCGCTGCCCATGCCGATGATTGCCCAGCGGCTGGGGGCGACGATCATCTACCCGCCCGATCCAGGTGTGACCGCATTGCTGGGCGGGCTGGGGAAGGTGATCGAGGTCGAGAGTTCCAGCGAGTTCGACGCGTTGAGCGTCGTGACCGCGACCTATGCCACTTACTTCAAATACCTCGATACGATCCACCGATGGCTGAAAGCGCATGGTGTGCCGGATACCAAGGGGCGCGACTATATCGCGGCGCTCTTCACAGCACTTGGGCACGCTCCGGAAACAGCGCCCGTTGCGGACTTCACGCATCTGGCGCAGGATTATGCGACCCGTGGCGGCATCAATGAGCAGGTTCTGAACGAGCTCACGGCCCACAACGTCTTCAATGCGCTGGCGGAAAGCCTGGACGGCGTGCATCGGCGCATTTCGGCGGCCGGCGCGACATAGCCAGGTTTTAGACCTGCCGGACGCGATGGGCGCCAGAGCAAGATTTCAAATCTGTCGGGCGATGGTGCCGATCACATTGACGAGAAGGCGCGCGGCGGTCAGGGCCGACAGGCCGTCAATGTCGGCGGGCGGATAGAGTTCGACAAGGTCGAATCCCGCGATCCTGGCCCGCTTGCCGAGGCCGGCGATCAGGTCGATCGCCTGGGTGTAGGTGAGGCCGCCCGGCGTACGTGCCGCCACCCCTGGCATGATGCCGGGATCGAGGCTGTCGCAGTCGAAAGTGACGACGACCCGTGCGCCTTCCGGAATATGCCTGAGCGCAGCGTCGACGCCTTGCGTATGAACCTCGCGCGCGGTCACGAAGCGGCTGCCATAGTGCTGCGCCGCTTCGATTTCGGCGAGGCGCGCGCTGCCGATGCTGCGCAGCCCAACCTGCACCATGCCGGCGACATGCGGCATCTCGCTCGCCCGCCGCATCGGGCTCGAATAGCCGTAGCGTTCGCCATGCACCTCGTCGCGCCAGTCGATATGGGCATCGATCTGCAGGATCCAGATCGGTCCGTGATCGGCAAAGCCGGCAAGGAACGGAATGACGACGGAATCGTCACCGCCAAGCAGGATCGGTATGGCCGGCAGGGACAGAACCTCGCGCGTCTTCGCCTCGATCCGGGCCCGGTTGCCAGCGTTGTCGTGTATGGTGGTCAATATCTCACCGGCGTCGACGCAGCAGACCGGCTTGCCATCGAACAACGGGCCGCCGAGATCGAAGTCCCAGTGCTCGACGAGCGAGGCATCATCCTGGCTGGCTGCGCGGATGGCGTCGGCGGCCAAGGCATAGCCGCTGCTGTCCTTGCCGGGATAGGTGCTGCCGTGGCCGGCTCCGAAGATCACCGCGCGAGGCGTGCGGCCATCGGTAAGGCGATCGGGAAGGCCGAGGAAGGATGCGGGCATGTCTTGATGTCCTGATGATTTGGACAAGGAGGTTATCGTGCCACAGGGCAGCCGCAAAGCAGGTCGCCATCTCGGTGCTGCTTTGAGCCAAAACGTGCACATCCGAAAGTCGCATAAGATAGATTATGGAACTGACGCATTGACCAGCAGCTGGAAATTACTGCTGCTTTTCATAGGCTTGAGACGCTCGATGTCTGTTGCCTCATGTGGATTGCCAACGCTACGCTGCGTGGATGACAGCAGCAAAGCGTGAGATCGAATCGGCGATCGAGGTGTTCGTACATGGCTACAGCACCGACAAAAGCCGCACCTTTCCTTACGAGGTCAGCCGCGTCGGGCCATTGTGGGCGATGCGCGATGCGCCGCGCAAGAATGCTCGCGACTACCGTGGCGAGGAATGGGTCGTCCATGACGTCGCTGCCCAGGACGCCGATGCGATCGTGCGGCAGCATGCGCGGCCGGGTTTCGCCATTTCCGTCGTGATCGCAAACGACGAGCCGGATGGGCCGACGCGAACCGCATACAAGGCTCTCGGCTACCGGCTGCTGCGGACGGAAGGTTTTTTCGCCCAGCCATTGCGTCAGATTCCAAGCCCGCCGGCGCCCGTCCCGATTGAGCGCGTCCAGACAGTCGAACGGGCGGCGCAATTGGCAACGATCATCCGCAGGCGGCCGATCTCGGCCGATCTGCTCGGCGACGGCGCGCCGTTCCGCCAATATGTGGCGGTCGATGGCGACGAGATTGTCGGGCGTGTGCGCAGCATAGACGCTGTCGGCGCCACGTGGTGCGCGGCCATGTATGTCGAGCCATCGCACCGGCGTCGCGGTATCGGCCACGCGCTGATGTCCAAAATGCTGCAGGACGACCAGGCTCGTGGAGCGCGATGCTCTATGCTGTTGGCGACGCATGCCGGAGCGCTGCTTTATCCCAGCATGGGCTATGAGCGGATTGGAACGCTGCTGATATTCGGGCCAAAGAAGCGAACGGCACCATGAACCGGCGTGTTTATCGCGCTGATTCAAAAGGAATTTCGATCCCCATGCCATCATAGGCCGGGACCACCGTGTCAGGCGTCTCGGCCATCACGGTCGCGTAGTCGAGCGGCACGTGCATATGGGTCAGCACGGCGCTCTTCGGCGCCAGCTTCTCGATCCAGTCGAGCGCCTGGCCGAGCGACAAATGGCTGGGATGGGTGTTGTACTGCAGTGCATCGATGACCAGCATCTGCAGGCCGCGCAGCCGCTCGACCGTGGCGTCGGGAAAGCCACTGATATCGGGACAATAGGCCAGCCCGCCGATGCGGAAACCGAGCGAGATGATGTCGCCATGGAACTGCGGCAGCGGCTCGAGGGTGAGGGCACCCCCCTCGCCTTCGATCACCACCGGCTTTGCGTGGTCGATGATATGCGGCCGCACGATTGGCGGATAAGAGCTGCCCGGCGGCGTCTCGAAGCAATAGCCGAACGCCTGCCGCAAACGCAGCATCGTCGGCTGGTCGGCATGAATGTCGATCAGGTGGCGCTGCTCCTGCACATAGCCACGCAGATCGTCGATGCCGTGGATATGGTCGGCATGCGGGTGCGTGTAGACGACCGCATCAATGCGCTTGACCGAAGCCAGCAGCATCTGCTCGCGGAAATCCGGCCCGGTGTCGATGACCACGGTGGTGCGGCGGCCATCGGCGGCAATCCGTTCGACCAGCGCTGCCGTGCGCATACGCCGGTTCCTCGGATTGGTCGGGTCGCAATTGCCCCAGTGGCCGGTGATGCGCGGCGTACCTGGCGACGAGCCGCAGCCGAGAATGGTGAGGCGCAGCCGGTCAGTCATCGTTCAGGCGCTCTGCTCGGCAGGCCGTGGCATCTTGCCGAACAGCCGGAAGAAATTGTTCGTCGTCATATCAGCGACTTCAGCCTCGCTGACGCCAATCGCTTCCGCCAGCACTCGTGCCGTGTGCGCGACATAGGCCGGCTCGTTGCGCTTGCCGCGAAACGGTATCGGCGCCAGATAGGGTGCGTCGGTTTCGACGAGCAGCCGGTCATGCGGCACATCGGCGGCCATGGCGCGCAATTCGGCCGAATTCTTGAAGGTCAAGATGCCCGAGAACGACACATAGCCCCCGAGCGAGACACCGATTTCGGCCAGCCGGCGTCCCGATGAAAAACAGTGCAGGATGAAGGGGAAGGCGCCCTTCCCTGTTTCGTCCTCGAGAATGGCTGCCATGTCGTCATCGGCGTCGCGCGAATGGATGACGAGAGGCAGGCCGGTCTCGCGAGCGGCTGCGATGTGGTTGCGAAAACCCTGCGCCTGCGCATCGCGCGGCGCCTTGTCGTAGAAATAATCGAGCCCCGCCTCGCCGATCGCTACCACCTTCGGATGAGCCGATAGACGGACAAGCTCTGCGGTGGTGACGTCGAGTTCTTCGGCGGCATTGTGCGGATGGGTGCCGACCGAGCAATACACCTCGTCGAAAGTTTCAGCGATTTCAAGTATTTGCTGAAGGCGCTTCACACGGGTCGAGATCGTCACCATGCGGCCGATTCCGGCCGCTTTGGCGCGGGCGACAATAGCCGCCCGCTCCTCGGCGAAATCTGGAAAGTCCAGATGGCAGTGGCTGTCGACAAGCATCAGGCGTTCGCGCTCGGCTGTTCGACATAACGCGGAAATACGCCCTCCGGCACGGGCAATGCCGTGCCGGGCACAAGCGCATAGTCCGCGTGGACATGCTCGAAGTTACGCTTGTCAGCTGGCACCGCCAGCAGGTCGAGCAGCTTCGTGGCCGACCCCGGAACAAAGGGCTGGCACAGCACGGTGACGCGCCGAACCACCTCGGCGGTCGTCCACAGCACCGTTTCCATGCGCTCCGGATTGGTCTTCTTCAGCGCCCAAGGCTCCTGCCCGGCGAAGTAGCGATCGGCTTCCGCCACCACGGCGAAGATTGCCGCCAGCGCCAGATGGATGCCTTGCTCGGCCATAGCCTTGCGCGCGGTGGCCAGAGCCGCCGCCGCCTGATCCAGGATCGCGCTGTCGGCATCGGTCAGGTCGCCGCGCTTCGGCACTACGCCGCCGCAGTTCTTGGCGATCATCGACAGCGAGCGCTGCGCCAGATTGCCGAGGCCGTTGGCGAGGTCGGCGTTGGTGCGGTTGACGATCGCTTCATGGCTGTAGCTGCCGTCCTGGCCGAACGGCACTTCGCGGAGGAAGAAGTAGCGCACCTGGTCGAGACCGTAATGCTCGACCATGGTGAACGGGTCGATGACGTTGCCGACCGATTTCGACATCTTCTCGCCGCGGTTAAACAGGAAGCCGTGGCCGAAGACGCGCTTCGGCAGCGGGATGCCGGCCGACATCAGAAAAGCCGGCCAGTACACCGCATGGAAGCGCACAATGTCCTTGCCGATGATATGCGCATCGGCCGGCCAGAAGCGCCATTTCTCATCCTTTTCATCGGGATAGCCGACGCCGGTAATGTAGTTTGTCAGGGCGTCGACCCAGACATACATGACGTGCTTGTCGTCGCCCGGCACCGGTACGCCCCAGTCGAAGGTGGTGCGCGAGATCGACAGATCCTTCAATCCCGATTTGACGAAACTCATCACCTCATTGCGGCGCTCAGCCGGGCCGATGAAGTCAGGCTGGCTTTCATAAAGCGCGATGAGCTTGTCCTGGTAAGCCGAGAGGCGGAAGAAATAACTCTCTTCCTCGACCCATTCGACCGGCGTTCCCTGCGGCCCGTAGCGGATATTGTCGGGACGGACCTCCGTCTCCTCCTCGCCATAATAGGCTTCGTCGCGCACCGAGTACCAGCCGGCATAGCCACCCTTGTAGATGTCGCCATTGGCGTCCATCGCCTTCCAGATCGCCTGCGAGGCCGCGTAATGCCGCTCTCCGGTGGTGCGGATGAAATCGTCGTTGGAGGCGTTGAGCGCGGTTGCCATGCGCTTGAAATCGGCCGAATTGCGATCGGCCAGTTCGCGTGCCGAAATGCCTTCGCGCTTCGCCGTCTGCAGCATCTTGATGCCGTGCTCATCAGTGCCGGTGAGGAAGAAGACCTGCTTGCCGTCGAGCCGCTGGAAGCGCGCAAGCGCGTCGGTGGCGATCAGCTCATAGGCGTGGCCGATATGCGGTTTGCCGTTCGGATAGGAAATCGCGGTCGTGATGTAGAATGTGTCGCGTGACATGAATGAACCATCATGAATGTCTGAATGAAAGCCGTGGCGGTGGATATCGCATCGGAATGGCGATTGCCATCCCGGTGGGGACCGTCACATTCGCATCGCAGACTTCATGCGGTCGATCATGGTCAAGGCGTGCTGCTTCTTGTCTAGTTTGCAGGTCTCGGTCTCAAATATAGCGTCCAGCACCTCATGCCAAGTCCCGACCGTTGCAAAGGCAGGTCGCGATCCGTAGTTTCGCGGCGGTGCAAAGAGGCAGACCGGCATGGCCACGACCACGCAATATGATCCGCGACAGACTCTCGATCTGCGCTTGCGTCAGGCCGGCGCCAGTAAAACCGTTTACGCCCTCGTCACGCCAGAGATCGAAACCGTGAAGGCAGAGCTGCTCGGCAACAGCGGCGGAAACGGCCCCGATCCGGTCCGCGCCGCCTATCTCGATCAGTTTCGCCATGCCTGGACCGGGAAGCAGAACGCACTGCACCGTCGGTTCTTCGACACATGGCTCGGTTGGGCGAAGCCGATGGCGCCGCTGGACGCGGCTGACTTTCCATTCAGCTACCCGACATCCGGTGCCAGCGAGCCGCTTTTTCATCTGATCGCCGACTACGGCAACCGCGCACGCGTCGAAAGGTTTTCCCCTCGACTTGTGATCTTTCGCGGCGAGTATGAGGGCTACAAAGCCTATGCCGAGGCCTGCGGTATTCCGGTGATGGAGTATGAGCGCCACGCCTGGCGCGATGTCGCCGACACCATCAATCCCTTGGATCTGCTGTGTCTCAGCCAGCCCTCGGCCATCGACGGCATGGTGTGGCCGGACGCCAACGCCTTTCTGCGTCGGCTGAGCCAGCGCGCGAACCCGGCCCAGCTCGTCCTCGATTTGACCTATGTCGGGGCGACTGGCGAACCTCCGGCGGAGACGATCCTCGCCGCCGCGCCCTGCGTGAGCGCCGTGGTGATCAGCCTGTCCAAGCCGTTCGGCGCATATTACGACCGTATTGGCGGGGTGTTCTGCCGATCGGAGAATCTCGGCCTGTTTGGCAATCAATGGTTCAAGAACCTGACATCGCTGCAATTGGGAATACGGCTGATGGAGCGGTTCGACGTCTTCGCCATGGCGCGCCGCTACGCCGGTATTCAAGGCAGTGTTGCTGAACATGCAGGCCAGGCGCTCGGCCTTGCCTTGACGCCCGCTGACGTCTTCATTCTTGCCCGGGCCGCGGCGGGCGCCGAGAACGATCTCGAACTGACCTCCTATCTGACGCGCCCCCCTGGGGCGGTTGATGTCAGGCCACGCCTGTGCCTGACGCCAGGCATGGCGGAGCGGATCGGCATGGCCGGTCCGAATTCCGAGACGTTATCATGAAGAATTTGATCCCGCTTGTTACGAGCGATGACATCCATGCCCACTGCCTGGCGCACTGGAAAACGGAAGCATTCCGATCCTCGCATCGCCAAGGCGGCTATGTCCACGGCATCGTCGATCAGTATGCCCGCATGCCGCGCTTCAGCTGCGAGACCACCAACGACCGCCTGGAGCGCGCGCATTTCTGCACATGGTGGGGACTGACCATGCGCCGGGATGACTACGCGTCCCCGGGCATCGAGGATCTCTACGTCCTGCATGAAATCTGGCACGCCGCGCATATGCCCTTTATCCCAGGCATCGGTTTCGAGGCTTTCCACGGCAAGATGGAGCGCAACGAACTCGAAGCCAGCGTGGCGTCCGAACTGCTGGTCTATTTCAAGATCGATGGGCTGAGAGAAAGTGCATTTCCTCATCCCATTTATGCGGACCGATTCCTGAACGATCCGGCGATGCGGCTTCTATGGCGTGAGAATGAAGTCGTTGCCACCAACACATTGCTCGAAGCGCGCCGCAACGTCATGTATTCCAAGCCCGAAGGAGACATGGACCTGAGCGAGCGATGGATTCGCAAATTCACCATGCAGAACCGGCAGTGGTCGATCGTCTGGGCCGACCGCTACCTCGACATCGAGGATCATATGCACCGGTTCCAGCAGATGGCTCTCGGCGGCGACAGGAAGGCAGCCGCCGACTTCCACGCCGACTGGATCGAGGCCGAAGCCGCTACGGACACGGTGGACCACGTGCCTTTCCGCGACCAGGCGCTGCTGTTCGCCACCATCTATTGGGCCAATCGCGCGAAATACGATGCCGCGCTCGCGGTGCAGCGAAAGAGCCAGTCCGACAATACGACAATTGCCTGAAAGCAGGCCGCCTACGTCGAGAGCGTCGCCGAACGACTGTTCACATCGCGGACTTCAGGCGATCGATCATGGTCAAGGCATGCTGTTTCTTGTCGAGGTTGTAGGTGTCTGTCTCGGAAATCGCGTCCAGCGCCTCGTGCCAGCTGTCCGACAGCGTTTTGGCGCGTGCAAGGTTGCCGTCGAGCGCAGCCCGGCTTGCCGCATCCGACAACAAGTCGAGCGCCCGGCGGTTGAAAATATCGAACTGGATCGCCTGGTCTTTGCCGGCGACGGCTTCCGCGAGCCGATAGGCTCCGCCGACGTCGCTTTTTCCCTTCGCCACCAGCCCATCGAGCGTCTCGGCGATCTCAAGCCCGCCATATTGCGTCAAAAGGATCGCGTTGCGGGCGCTGCCCCCTGCCCGTTCGACGAGTGCCGCCCGCGCGGCCGGATCGTCCGGCGGCGGCGGTTCGGCGGTCTGCAGCACCGCCAGCAAATCGTCGGCGTCGAGCGGCGTCAGGCGTATCACCTGGCAGCGCGAGCGGATCGTCGGCAGCAGGCTGCCCGGCGCATGGACGATGAGAATGAACAGCGTTCGCGCCGGCGGCTCCTCAAGGTTCTTCAGCAAGGCATTGGCGGCATTGGCATTCATGTCGTCGGCGGGATCGACGATGACGACCCGGTAGCTGCCGTCATGCGAGGTCATCGACAGGAACCGGTTGACCCTGCGGATCTCGTCGACGGTGACGACCGTCTTGAAACTCTTGGTCTTGTCGTTCATCGGCCGCGTCAGATGCAGCACGCCCGGATGCGCCCCGGTCGCGATCTGGCGAGACAGCGACGAGGCCGGATCGGGCACGGCAAGACTTTCCGGCGCCTGCGCGAAGGCCGGGTGCTTCAGCAGGTGATGCGCCAGATGGAAGGCCAGCGTCGCCTTGCCGATGCCGACAGGTCCGGCAAAGATCAGCGCATGCGGCAGCTTTCCCGATCGATAGGCGGCGGCAAGCATCTCGGCCGCCTGCCGGTGCCCGACCAGACGGGGCGTTTCGGACGGTTCGGGCACGCCGTCCAGCGTATCGTGCTGTTCCGGCGCGATGCGTTCGAAGATCATACCGGTGCGGCCTGCCTGTTGCGCGCGGGCGCCCTCGCCTCCAGAGCCACGAACACGGCCGCGGTGACGACGTGCTCCACCGTATCGGGATCGGCGGACGCGTCGATGACGATGCAACGTTCCGGCTCGGCCGCGGCGATCGCCAGGAAGGCTTCGCGCCGGGCCTGATGGATGGCAAGTGTTTCCTTCTCGAAGCGATCCGCGTCGGCATCGCTGCCACGCCGCAGCGTCGCGCGCTTGAGGCCTTCGGCTGGATCGATATCGAAGATCAGCGTCATGTCGGGCATCATGCCGTTGATGGCGACCTGTTCCAGCGCATCCATGAACGCCGGGTCGATTCCGCCGGTGACGCCCTGGTAGACGCGCGAGGAATCCAGGAAACGGTCGCAAAGCACGATGGAGCCGCGCTCGACCGCCGGCCGGATGACCTGCTCGACATGGTCGGAACGGGCGGCGGCGAAGAGCAGCGCTTCCATCTTCGGCCCGAATGGCTCGGCCGCACCCGAAAGCAGCACATGCCTGACCGCTTCGGCGCCCGGCGAGCCGCCCGGTTCGCGTGTCAGCAGGACATCATACTTCTTGGCGCGCATCTTCCTCGCCAGCCGCTCGATCTGCGTCGACTTGCCTGCGCCTTCGCCGCCTTCGAAGGTGATGAAAAATCCGCGCGCCAATCGAAAGGGCCTTTGTCCAGGTTGGAGTGGATTGTTGCGCTCTAGATAGTCCGCGTTCGGGAAAACGTCCATGCCGTCGGTGCTATCGCAGCCAGCCGATCGCCAGTTCCTTGACCGCATCGAGCGCGCGCTGCGGCAACGTGCCGACGCCGATCGACTCGGCGGCGAAAAGCGGCGTCTCCTGGCTCAGAGTGTCGCCGATCCAGACACGCAGCGCGCCTACCGGCTGGCCCTCCTCCACGGGTGCCGCAACCGGGCCGGTGTAGACGATTTTGGCCGTCAGCTTGTCGCGGTTGGTGATCGGCAGGAAGATGTCGATCGGCCCTTTTGCCTTCAATGTCACGCCGGATTTCGCGCCGCCAAAGACCTGGGCCTCGCCGACCACCTCGTCCTTGGCGAAGATCTCGGTTTTCTGGAAGGAGCGAACACCCCAGTCGAGAAGCTTGCGCGCCTCCTCGGCGCGTTCCTTGTCGTTGGCCAGCCCGCTCATGGCCGCGATCACCCGCGTGCCGTCATGGCTGACCGAAGCGACGATGCCGAAGCCGGCCGCCTCGCTCGCGCCGACAGCCAGGCCATCGACGCCGATGTCCATGGCCAGCAGCGGATTGCGGTTCCTCTGCGAAATCTTGTTCCAGGTGAAATCCTTCAGGCCGTAGTAGCGATAGAAATCCGGATAATCGCGCCACAGATGCAGCGCCAGCTGCGCCAGTTCGCGCACCGTCGTCTGCTGGCCGTCGGCCGGCAGGCCGGTCGAATTGACGAAGGTCGATGTTTTCAGGCCGATCTGGCGGGCCCGTTCTGTCATTTGCGCGGCAAAATTGTCCTCTGATCCGGCCATGCCCTCGGCGATGATGATGCAGCCATCATTGGCCGCCTGCACGGTCACGCCCTGGATCAGGTCCTCGAGCCGGATCGCCGATTTGAGCTTGGCAAACATCGTCGAGGTTCCCGACGGCGCGCCGCCCTTGCGCCAGGCGTTTTCGCTGACCACGAACGTGTCGTCGAGTTTGAGACGCCCGGATTTGATGGCGTTGAAAACCACTTCCATGGTCATCAGCTTGGCCATCGAGGCCGGCGGGATCGGCTTGTCGGCGTCTTTCGAAAACAGCACCGTACCGGTGTCGGCATCGATCATGAACGCCTGCGTGGCCTTGGTCTCGAAAAGCTGCGCTTGGGCTGGAACGAGGCAAAGCAGCAGCAAAGCCAGCCCCAGGAAGCCGGCAAATGGCGGAAAGGCGCGCAACTGCATGAAATCTCGACCCGTTTGCCGGTTTTGGCACAGCCAAGCTATCAGGGTTTTTTCCGCCGGATCAACCGCACGGGCAAAATAGATCAGTTGCGCACAGCCAGAGCGTCCGGCGCGCCGTGCGACCATGCGGCCTGCAGCAGATCATCCACGCCGCCATGGCCGTTGGGATAGAGATTGACCGCATACCAGTCATTGCCATCGAGATCGGAACGCTGGATCTCGGTTCTGCCGAAGGGTTGAAGTGCGGCGGCCACGCGCTTGGCTTCGGCGGCATCGTCGAATGTGCCCGCGGCGACATAGTCGGCGCTAGACGGCGAGGCCTGCGGACTGGACTTCTTCCACGACCGCAGGATGTCGGCCGGCGACATGCCGCTATCGTCGAGTGCGGCAAAGACATCGGCGCGCTTTACGCGTTCATCCGCATAGGACAGCGACGCCACCGCGAACGGCGACTGCGGCGGCAGGCCAATCTCGGGACGCTCCGGCACGATCGGTCCGAAATCGGGCAGCACCAGGTCGCCGAAAGCCGGCGCCTGCGCCGATAAGGATGGCTGCGCGGCGAACGCACCGCCGGAATTCGTCAACTGACCGGGGAACGGTACGGCGGCGGCGCCCACCGGCACGCTTGGCGACGGTCCGTTCATCGCCACCATGACACCGGTTGGCAAGCCATCCGAAGGATCGGGAATCCTGTTGCCTGGATGGTAGGATGCCATCAGATACTGGTCGTCGTCGCCATCGAGCGGCGCGCGACCGACGTATTCGACCTTGACCTTCGCGGTGCCGACCTTGGCGTAGTCGAGCATCTGCGCCGCGCGCTCCGAGACGTCGATGATGCGGTTCTCATGATACGGCCCCCGGTCGTTGACGCGCACGATGACCGAACTGCCGGTTTCGAGATTGGTGACGCGGGCATAACTTGGCAGCGGCATGGTCGGATGCGCGGCCGTCAGCTGCGCCGTGTCATACACTTCGCCATTGGCGGTCAGCCGGCCATGGAAAGCGTCGCCATACCACGAAGCCAGGCCGACCTTGGCGTAGTGCCGATCTTCCTTGGGATAGTACCACTTGCCGCGCACCTGGTAGGGTTTGCCGAGCTGGTCGCGACCGCCGCCACGCCGCATGAATTGGACGCGCGGGCTTGCCTTCACGCCATATTCGGTTTCGGCGAAATATTCCTTGGAGCGAGGCTTGGGATTGACCATCCCCTTCGGCTCAGGCTGCGACGCGCAAGCGGCCAGCAAGGCGGCCGACGCCGCAAGCAGCGTAAGCGTGGAAGCGCGACGAAGACGCTGATGCGTCGTAGCCTGCATTTTTCCTGAAATCCCCTACAGTCTCAATCAAGACGCCGTGGTTTGAACAGCAGAGGAGCCAAAGCACTCACTCGACAACACCAACGGCGCCCTGAACCCCGATCCTTTGTGCGCAGGAATTGTTTATCACGATATTAACCGATTGTGGCCGGAACCGGGCAAGATTGTGACGCAGCCCCGCGGGGCGCGGTGCGCCCCTCAGGCATGTTTTGCTTCCTCCGTTTCAGCCCACCAGCTTTCGCAGCGTCTAGTATATTAGCAATCGCTTGAATTTTACCCAAATCGAGATCATTCTTGTCGATGGGTGCGGTCCGCTGTTCGTTAAGCGTTGAAGGGGTAAAGCGTCATGGAATTCGCTAGCTGCTATGACCAGAGCGCGAGCATTTTTGCGTCAACGATGTTCCTGAACATCACGGCGTTTTTTATAATTATGGCCGCATTTGCCGTTGCACGGCTGGTAACAATATCCGCCGAAGGTTCCGTCAACCGGGTTCAGACCGCGTAAAGCCTCGGGCACATGGCCGGGATGATCGCGATCAAGGACTGGACTTGCGGCATGAGCGACGAACTCGGCCGTGTCGTCCTGACCATCAACCCGACACAGGGTGAGCCGATCGTCGTTCTGATGACAATTTTCCAGGCGGCAAAAATAGCCCAGGAACTGCGAACGCCGAAATTCATCCCCTTTTCCGCTGTGTGACGCGCTTGAGCGTTCGCCGCCTCATCGTTGAGGGGTGCCACCTCGCAGGATCGCTCCATCTCCCCCACGGCTTCAGTAAATCGAGTCCGGCGCTTGCCCGGTCAACAGGAAGGCGCCGCAGCGGTGGTTGACGCGGCCCTCAATGCCGCTTTACAGGAATGACCAGCGAAGCGGTCGGGAACGCCTTCGGTGCCAATCCGGCGCCAATGGCGAAAACCCGTCGGAAGCGCACTATCCAAGTGATTGAAAAATCACCACGGAGGGATGGCCGAGCGGTTTAAGGCACCGGTCTTGAAAACCGGCGTGGGCGCAAGTTCACCGTGGGTTCGAATCCCACTCCCTCCGCCATACCGGCTCCAGCGTACAAAAAACACGGCCACCGTAAGGCAACTGGCCTATGCAGTTCCCGCGGCATCTGTCGACCCAACACTTCCGTCCAGTGAGCGCCGGCCATCGTTCCTCTCCACCCGACAGCGGCCAACCTTCGACGCCAGACCAAAGTCTTGTCCGTTGCAAGCAATGGTCCGACGTAACCGCTTTGGTTCCCTGCTTGTCCATTGGATGTTCATTATTTTAGCTGATATGAATATGTGATTGTGTTGGAGGGAGCGCCGCGATGTTCATTGACTACTACGAAGTTCTGGAGGTCAGCCCAAACGCCAACTCCGAAACGCTGGAACGGGTGTTTCGTTATTTTGCCATGCGTTACCATCCCGATAATCAGGACACCGGCGACGAAACCCGCTTCAGCGAAATCGTAGAGGCCCACAATACGCTCAAAGACCCGGTCAAGCGCGCGCAGTACGACATCCAGTATCAGGACCATGCGGTTTTGCGTCGGGAACTGACCGAGGAAGCCGGCAACACCAAAGGCATGGAGCGTGACGTCGTCATCCAGGCCAGGCTGCTCGCGCTTCTTTATGTAAAACGCAGGCAAGACGTCAACAACCCTGGCATTGGCGATGTGGAACTTGAGAGACTGTCAGGCTGCCCGCGAGAACATCTCGAGTTTCATCTCTGGTATCTCAAGGCAAAAGGTTGGATAGCAAGGATCGAGAACGGGACGATCGCGATCACCGTCGAGGGCGTCGATCGTGCCAATTCCGAACATCGTCGCGACCCGACCACCAAACTCCTGGACCACGCAGCTTCTTGAACCGCGTGCTCGCCTGCGGCCGGCCGCCGTGGTGGCTGGGCGGTGACGGGCTCGCGCAACGCGATGCCTATTCGGACGGCTGGGTACGCTCCGCAATGGCAAATGCCTGCAGGTTCTTGGCCTTGCCGATGTCCTGATCCGCATTCGCGATGATCGAAAAGAACGCCGCTCTCGCTATGTCCTTCTTCGAGGCCTTGGGGTGCGCTTTCTGGGCTGCCTTGACAAGCTGCTTGGGAGACATGTCGGGCGTGACGATCCTCATGAGGGTGTCGCCGATCGCACTCATTTCACTTGCGTCCATGACGGGGTGTCCTGTGCTGACCGTGGAGCCACAATAGCAAGGACGGTTCGTGACTGCCAAGATGGCATCTGAAATAGAAAACCCCACCGGCAGGGAACCGGAGGGGTTGGTCTTGGGAGGACACACGGCACGCGCTGCGTTCGTCGACCGCGCATAGCCGAGATATCGCCCGGTTGCGACACCGATGTGACAGACCGGTGAGCGTCTCGATCACATCCTCGGCCATGAGCATGACTGGGGGACAGGCATCAAGCCTTTGGAAAGGAGAAATGTGGTTCTGTCCGGAAGCCGAAGCGCGAGCGGGTGCTGGCCAACGGCAAAGGGCAACAGAGGCGGGCGAATGGATATCTTTGGCATCAAGGGGCTGTTGATCTCCGCGTTGATCTTCATTCCGTTCGAACATCTGTTCCACGAACGGCCCCAGAAGGCCCTGCGCAAGGGCCTGGGTGTCGATCTGATCTATGTGCTGTTCAACGGCCTCATCATAAAAGTGGCCATCGTTTTGATCGCGGCCAACACCCTCGACGCGGCTTCAATCCTGGTCCCGCAATCAATGGCGCACGCCGTCGGCGGCCAGCCCGTCTGGCTGCAGGTCGCGGAAATCATCCTGATCACCGATATCGGCGTCTACTGGACGCACCGGGCCTTCCACGAAATCCCCGCGCTTTGGAAATTCCACGCCGTTCACCACGGCATCGAGGAGCTGGACTGGCTCGGCGCCTTCCACTCCCACCCGGTCGACGCCATCCTCACAAAGGCGATATCGTTGACGCCGATCTTTTTCCTCGGCTTCTCCGAAGCCTCGATCGCCGTCTTTTCCTCACTCTATTTTGGACACACGCTGCTTGTTCATTCAAACCTGCGGATTCCGTTTGGCCCCTTGAAATGGCTGATCGCCAGCCCGCAGTTCCATCGTTGGCACCATGCCAACCAGCGCGAAGCCTATGACAAGAACTTCGCCGGGCAGCTGCCTGTCCTCGACATTGTGTTCGGCACCTACAATGCCACCGGCAACAAGGTGCCGGAAAAATACGGCGTCGATGATCCGATCCCCGCCAGCTACTTCGGCCAGGTCAGCTATCCGCTCCTGCCCCGCGAGAAGCCGTCAACCCGTGCGGTGCCGAGCACCGAAGCCTGACGGCTGACATCAATGGCGCACGGCCTTTTGCCGATCGAAATCGGTGGTGTCGCCTGATGGCAGCAGACTTTCCGTCGCGAGTTGGTTTTGGCGGACATCAGCAATAATTGTAGGTCCTGCGCATTCGCCTCGAGGCTTTCCCGGCATGGACTATCGCGACGACGACCTCAGGAAATTCGAAGCGCATGGCGCCACGCCCCTGCCGGTCGCAAGGGACGAAGGCCAGGTTGAGCATGAAGGCGCAAAAATCTGGTACGCCGCGTTTGGCGAAGGCCCGCCCGTGATCCTGTTGCATGGCGGTCTCGGTCATAGCGGCAATTGGGGATTTCAGGTTCCCGCGCTGGTCAAGGGCGAGTACCAGGTCGTGGCGATCGACAGCCGTGGCCACGGTTGCAGCACCCGCGACGAACGGCCCTACAAATACGAACTGATGGCTTCCGATGTCCTGGCCGTAATGGACGCCCTGCATTTGAAAAAGGCGGCCGTGGTGGGTTGGAGCGATGGCGCCTGCGTTGCCCTGATCCTTGGCATGAAAGCCGCCGAACGCGTCACGGGTGTGTTCTTCTTCGGCTGCAACATGGATCCGAGCGGCACCAAGGAATTCGAGCCAAGTCCGGTTATCGAGCGGTGTTTTGGCCGGCACGCCAAGGACTATGCCGAACTGTTGGCGACACCGGACCAGTTCGATGCATTCGTCAAAGCCGTCGGCGTGATGATGAAGACCGAACCCAATTATTCAGCCGCCGATCTGGCGCGGACGCGCGTGCCCGTGGCGATCGTTCAAAGTGAAGATGACGAGTTCATCAAAGACGAGCATGCGACCTATCTGGCCCGCAGCATACCGGCATCGGAATTGATCACCCTGCCCGGCGTCAGCCATTTCGCGCCGCTGCAACGGCCTGAGCAGTTCAACAGCGTGCTGTTGGCTTTCCTCGGAAAAATTCATTCCTGAGCAATTCCAGGAAAAGTGTGAAACGGTTTTCCGTCCGGAATTGCGTCAAAACAAAAGGTAGAGCGGTTCGGCGTTTCCAAGAAACGATGAACCGCTCAAGGGATTCGGTGTGCCGCTCTCCTTGAAGCCCGAAGGCTTTTTCTCGTCGAATCGGCTAAGCCTTGCGGCATGAACGAGACCTCACTCTATGTGCCGGTGAAGCGGTTCCTCGAAAGTCTCGACTTCGTCGTGAAGGGGGAGATTGGCGGCTGCGACATCGTCGCGCTGCGCGACGGCGAGCCGCCGGTCGTCGTCATCTGCGAATTGAAGCTGCAGTTCAATCTGGAACTCGTGCTGCAAGCCGTCGACCGTGCGGCTGCTTGCGACGAAGTGTGGCTGGCGGCGCGCATGTCGGCGCGCGGCAAGGGGCGCGAAAGCGATGCCCGGTTCCGCAATCTCTGCCGTCGGCTTGGCTTCGGCGTGCTTGGCGTGACCGCCAGTGACAAGGTCGAAGTGCTTGTCAGTCCTGCGGCGCCGGAGCCGCGCAAGAATGCGCGGAAGCGCTCTCGCCTTGTCGACGAACATCAGCGGCGCCGCGGCGACCCTGTCGCGGGGGGAGGATCGCGCAATCCGATCATGACCGCCTACCGCCAAAGCGCCCTCACCTGCGCCGCCGCGATGGTTGACGGACCCAGACGGCCGCGCGATCTGAAGGTCTTGACGCCGATCGCGCCGAAAATCCTGCAGCATAATGTCTATGGCTGGTTCGCGCGCGTCGATCGCGGCCTTTACGATCTCACCGATGCCGGCCGCGCCTCGCTGGTCCGTTGGCCGCAAACCCCGCACGATGATGTCCGACACGAGATTTTGATTGCGTCGACCCCCTAAATGCGGTGGCTTGCCGAGCATGAAGCGGCCCTCTTGGTTGATTTTTCAGACAAAACATGCTGCTTGTCCCGCCCATGAAGACACTCTGCATGATGGCCATTGCGTCCCTGACGCTGGCTTTTCCGGCCAGCGCAATGGACAATGCTTTGCGCAACGGCCTGATGAAACTTGATCCACAAACACGCCTAGAGCAGCGTTGCGATGCCGAAGTCCTGGACCGGATCACCCACGATGACCGCAAGTTCAAGGCCGACCGTGTCGTCGCCTACGCCTTCGCCACGCCCGAGATGACTGCCGATGCGATCAGGAGCCCTGGGGCGGCGTTCCGCAGCAAGGGACAATGGTATCGGCTGAAATTCAAATGCCAGACCGGTCCGGACCACATGGAAGTCCTGCAGCTGCGCTACCGGATCGGCGACGAAATTCCGGAAGCCGACTGGGCGAAGTACAATCTCTACGATTAGTTTTTCGCGGGTCCGCAACGGCTTCGGCTCACGAGCCGGCGGCGGCTGAAAATCCCGTGTAATGACCCTGCCACGAAAGTGGTTTTCCAGTGTTGTCTGTCGCAGCGTCTTGACGCCAGCGGACCATGCCTTTAGGCCCGTCTGGACAACCGACGACGAACACTCGGCGAAGGGCCTCCAGGTCGATGGAAATATTTACCGCCGCGGGCATATCGGCTCTTTTTCAGGTCATCGCCATCGATCTTGCGCTCGCGGGTGACAATGCCATCGTCATCGGCCTCGCTGCGGCCGGCTTGCCGGCCGCCCAGCGGAAGCGCGCCATTCTCGTCGGGATCGCGGCGGCCACCGTGCTGCGCATTTTCTTCGCCTTGATCACGCAATGGCTACTCACCATCGGACCGATGCTGCTTATCGGCGGCGGCCTGCTGCTGCTTTGGGTCTGCTGGAAGATGTGGCGCGAATTGCGTGTCAGTCATGAACAGGAGCGCGACGCGACCGAATCTCTGTCGAATGGTGATTTCAACAAGGACGGTGTCATCGGTGGCAAGGGGCCGAGCAAAACCTTCTCGCAGGCTGCCTGGCAGATCGTCATCGCCGACGTTTCGATGTCGCTCGACAACGTTCTTGCCGTCGCGGGAGCGGCGATGAACCATCCGACGGTTCTGATTGTCGGACTGGCCCTGTCGATTGCCCTGATGGGCTTTGCCGCCTCGTTCGTCGCGCGCCTCCTGCACAAATATCGCTGGATCGCCTATCTCGGCCTGGCGATCATTCTCTACGTTGCGGTGAAAATGCTGCTGGACGGTGCGGTACAGCAGTACCCCGAGCACTTCGCTTTCCTGGCGCCCTGGTTCGGGTCGGGCGGGCATTGATCCATCCCGATGGCGCGGACCAGCCTGTTGGCCGGTTTGCTTGATTGCTGAAGCCATGCTATTGCGCCGCGCGTATTGGCTCCTGCCACGCGCCACAGACCGACATTTACAGCGACTTGAGGCCGGACCAGCGTTTCGGCCCGTGCCCCCATTGGAAACTTGCCTATGTCCGCCCCTCGCGTCAGTTTCGTCAGCCTTGGATGCCCGAAGGCGCTCGTGGATTCCGAGCGCATCATCACGCGCCTGCGCGCCGAAGGCTATGAGATCGCCCGCAAGCATGACGGCGCCGATCTCGTCGTCGTCAACACCTGCGGCTTCCTGGATTCCGCCCGCGACGAGTCGCTCAATGCCATCGGCTCCGCACTTTCGGAAAACGGCAGGGTCATCGTAACCGGCTGCCTCGGCGCCGAGCCGGACGTGATCCGCGAAAAACACCCCAACGTGCTGGCGATCACCGGGCCGCAGGCCTATGAGAGCGTGATGGCGGCGGTGCATGAGGCAGCCCCTCCGAGCCACGATCCCTACATCGATCTCCTGCCGCCGCAGGGCGTCAAGCTGACGCCGCGCCACTATGCCTATCTCAAGATCTCGGAAGGCTGCAACAACCGCTGCACCTTCTGCATCATCCCCGCGCTGCGTGGCGATCTCGTTTCGCGCCCGGCGGCCGATGTGCTGCGCGAAGCCGAGAAACTGGCCAAGGCCGGCGTCAAGGAGTTGCTCGTCATCTCGCAGGACACCAGCGCCTACGGCATCGACATCAAGTACCAGACGTCGATGTTCGGCGACCGTGAAGTGCGCGCGAAATTCCTCGATCTCTCGGAGGAACTGGGCAAGCTCGGCATCTGGGTACGCATGCACTATGTCTACCCCTACCCGCATGTCGCCGACGTCATCCCGCTGATGGCCGACGGCAAGATCCTTCCCTATCTGGACATCCCGTTCCAGCATGCGTCGCCGCACGTGCTGAAGAACATGCGCCGGCCGGCGCATGGCGAAAAGACGTTGGAACGTATCCGTGGCTGGCGCGATGTGTGCCCGGATCTCGCTATCCGCTCGACCTTCATCGTCGGCTTTCCCGGCGAGACGGACGAGGATTTCGAAATGCTGCTCGACTGGCTGGACGAGGCCAAGATCGACCGTGCCGGCTGCTTCAAATACGAGCCAGTCCGTGGCGCCCGCTCCAACGACCTCGGCCTCGAACAGGTGCCGCAGGAAATCAAAGAGGCTCGCTGGCACCGCTTCATGCAGCGCCAGCAGAAGATTTCGGCGACGCAGCTGGCCAAGAAGGTCGGCAAGCGCCTGCCGGTGCTGATCGATGAGGCGAATGGCACCTCGGCAAAGGGCCGCACCAAATACGATGCGCCGGAGATTGACGGCTCGGTCCACATCCAGTCGCGCCGTCCGCTGCGCCAAGGCGACATCGTCACCGTCAAGATCGACCGTGCCGACGCCTATGACCTCTACGGTTCGGCTGTCTGAGCCTTCACTCAGCCTCTCCAGACAAATGAAAAGGGCGCCTCGCGGCGCCCTTTTCTATTCGGGTGCGTCGCTTACTGCGGCAGCTTGTCGTCGACGCCCTTGACGTAAAAGTTCATGCCGAGCAGCGTGCCGTCATCGGCGACTTCGCCGTCCTTCAGCCATGCCGAGCCGTCCTGCTTGGCGATCGGTCCGGTGAAGGGGTTCCAGCCGCCTGCGATCTTCTTCTCGGTCGCCTCGGCCATCGCCTTCACGTCGTCGGGCATGTTGGTGTAGGGCGCGAGCTTGACCGCGCCGTCCTTGATGCCAAGCCAGACATTGTCAGGCTTCCAAGTGCCGTCGATGGCTGCCTGCACCCGGCTGATGTAGTACGGGCCCCATTCGTCGGTCAGCGAGGTCAGCTGCGCGTTCGGCGCGAACTTGATCATGTCGGACGACTGACCGAAGCCGTGCAGCTTGCGCTCCTCGGCCACCTGCAAGGCGGCGGTCGAATCGGTGTGCTGGACGATGATGTCGGCGCCCTGGTCGAACAGCGCCTTGGCGGCGTCGGCTTCCTTGCCCGGATCGAACCACGAATTGACCCAGACGATCTTGGCCTTGAAGTTCGGGTTGATCGACTGCGCGCCGAGCATGAACGAGTTGATGCCCATCACCACTTCCGGGATCGGAAAGGAGACGATGTAGCCGGCAACGCCCGACTTCGATTCCTTGGCGGCGATCTGGCCGAGAACGTAGCGGCCTTCATAGAAGCGGGCATTGTAGATGCCGAGATTGTCGCCGGTCTTGTAGCCGGTGGCGTGCTCGAACATCACTTTCGGGAATTTCTTGGCGACCTTCACCTCGGCGTCCATGAAGCCGAACGACGTGCCGAAGATCAGCTTGCAGCCTTCGCGCGCCAGGCGCTCGAAAGCACGGTCGGCGTCGGGACCTTCGGAGACGTTCTCCAGATAGGCGGTCTCGACCTTGTCACCGAGCGCCTTCTCGACCTCGAGCCGGCCCTGGTCGTGCTGGTAGGAATAGCCGAAATCGCCGATCGGGCCGGTGTAGACCCAACATGCCTTCAACTTGTCGGCAGCCTCTGCGGACGCGGCCAGCGACAAAGCCGCTGTTGTCGTCATCAGGGCAATAAGCAGTTTTTTCATTGTGTTACCTCTCTGTGTTAAGCCTTGGAGCTTCCCGTCTTTTTGTTGTTGTCAACGATCCGGAACGAATGGCTGCCCCAGGGATGCCGGCGTGTTCATCATCGTCAGACGCTTGTTGCGCGAGATTAGAACGAGAACCACGACAGTTGCCAGATAGGGCAGAGAAGAAAGCATCTGCGAGGGCACCGGAATGCCAAAAGCCTGTGCATGAAGCTGGCCGATCCAGACCGCGCCGAAGATGTAGGCGCCGGCCAGCACCCGCCACGGCCGCCACGACGCGAAGACCACCAGTGCCAGTGCGATCCAGCCGCGGCCCGCGGACATGTTCTCGACCCATTGCGGCGTGTAGACCAGCGACAGATGGCCGCCGGCCAGACCGGCACAAGCGCCGCCGAAGATGACTGAGAGATAACGGTAGCGGATGACCTTGATGCCGAGCGCATGCGCCGACGTGTGACTGTCGCCGATCGAGCGCAGTGTCAGTCCGGTACGCGTCTTGAACAGGAACCACATGACGGCGGCAGTCAGCGCGATCGAGATGTAGAAGATCGGATCCTGGCCGAACAACAGCTTGCCCACGACCGGGATTGAACTGAGGCCGGGAATGTCGAGATTGGGCAGCCTGACGCCGGGCTGGCCGACAAAGCTCGTGCCGATCATGCCGGAGAGGCCGAGCCCGAGCAGCGTCAGCGACAGGCCGGTCGCCACTTGGTTGGTGGCCAGTGACAGCGTCATGACGGCAAACAGCAGCGAGAACAGCGCGCCCATGACGATTGCCGCCAAAAGGCCGATCCAGGGCGAGCCGGTCAGGTAGCCGGCGCCGAAGCCGCCGACCGCGCCCATGATCATCATGCCCTCGACGCCGAGATTGAGCACACCGGAGCGCTCGACCACCAGTTCGCCGATCGCCGCGATCAACAGCGGCGTCGCGGCCGTTGCGATGGTCAGCAGGATGTTGACGGTGATGTCCATCAGCGGGCTTCCTTCAACTTCGGCGCCGCTTCGAGCTTCGCCGCGGCTTCTTGTTTCGTCAGCGCCAGGCCGATCAGGCGGATGCGGTAGTGGATGAGCGTGTCGCAGCCGAGCACGAAGAACAAAAGCATGCCCTGGAACACCCGCGCCACCTTGTCGGAAATGCCGAGTGCGCTTTGCACCGCCTCGCCGCCGAGATAGGTCAGCGCCAGCACCAGGCCCGCGGCGATAATGCCGAGCGGATTGAGGCGGCCGAGGAACGCCACGATGATGGCGGTGAAGCCGTAGCCGGGCGAGATCACCGGCTGCAACTGCCCGATGGCGCCGGAGACTTCCGAGATGCCGGCAAGGCCGGCCAGTGCGCCAGACAGCAGGAAGGCGAAGAACACCATGCGGTTGAGGCCGAAGCCTGCGAAGCGCCCTGCCCGCGGGCTCGAGCCCAGTACGCGGACCTCGAAGCCCTTGAGCATGCGGCTCATCAGGATCCAGACCAGGACCGCGGCAACCAGCGCAAAGACGAAACCCCAATTGGCGCGTCCGGCGTCCGGCATCAGTTCCGGCAGCACGGCCGAGTCGCCGAACTGGATCGTCTGCGGAAAACCATGCCCCTGCGGATCGCGCCATGGGCCGCGCACCAGCCAGTCGAGGAAAAGCTGGGCGACATAGACCAGCATCAGGCTGGTCAGGATCTCGTTGGTGTTGAACCGGGTTTTCAGAAACGCCGGGATTGCCGCATAGGCCGCACCGCCGACCATGCCGAGCAGAAGCATCAGCGGCAGCACCAGCGGGCCTTCGAATTGCGGAAACAGCACCGGAATGGCGGAGCCGAAGATGGCGCCGAAGACGAACTGGCCCTCGGCGCCGATGTTCCAGATGTTGGCCTTGTAGCAGACCGACAGGCCGACCGCGATCAGGATCAGCGGTGCCGCCTTGATCGCCAGCTCATGCAACTGCCAGACCTGGCTGATCGGCTCGATGAAGTAGATCCGGAACGCGGTCAGCGGATTGACGCCGAGCAGCGCGAACAGAACCGCGCCGGCAACGATGGTCAGCGCGAAGGCGATGAACGGCGACAGGGCCGAAAACAGCACGGAACGCTGCGGGCGTTTGACGAGTTCGAGGCGCATCATGCCGTCTCCAGCGTATGTTCGGCGTGGCCGGGCTCGGCGCCGCCCATCAGCAGACCGACCTTCTCGAAGGTTGCCTCGGCGATCGGCATCGGCTTGGAAAGCTCGCCATTGTGCATGACCGCGATCGCGTCCGAGATTTCGAACAGCTCGTCGAGATCCTGGCTGATCACCAGCACCGCCGATCCGCTGCGCGACAGTTCGATCAGCGCCTGCCTTATATGAGCGGCGGCACCGGCATCGACGCCCCAGGTCGGCTGGTTCACCACCATGACGCTTGGGCGGCGGTCAAGTTCGCGGCCGACGATGAATTTCTGCAGATTGCCGCCCGAAAGCGCTGCCGCTTCCGGATCCGGCGCGCTCTTGCGCACGTCCATCGCCTCGATGATGCGTTGCGAGGCGGCATAGATTGCGGCGGCCCTGACCATCCCACCGCTGCTGACGAAAACCTTGCCGTCGGTGGCATGGCGCGACAGCAGAAGGTTTTCCGAGAGCTTCATGCGCGGCGCGGCTCCATGGCCGAGGCGCTCCTCCGGCACGAAAGCGGCACCCAGCAGGCGCCGTCCGGTGATGGTGAGGCCACCGGCATCCTTGCCACGGATGCGCACCGAGGCGGCATCCTGCTGCAACACCTCGCCGGAGACGGATTCGAAGAACTCGCCCTGGCCGTTGCCGGCGACACCGGCAATGCCGATCACCTCGCCTGCGCGGACATTGAGGTTGATGGCCTTGAGCGGAATGGAGAACGGCGTCGCCGGCTTGCGGCTGAGGCCGCGGATCTCGAGCAGCGGCTGTGCGGTTTCGATCCCTTCGACCGGCGCACGCACCACGGCCTGCACCTCGTTGCCGACCATCATGCGCGCCAGCGACGAGGCGGTTTCCTCGCGCGGGTTGCAGTGACCGACCACCTTGCCATGCCGCAACACGGTGGCGCGGTCGCAGATGCGTTTGACCTCTTCGAGCCGGTGCGAAATGTAGAGGATCGATTTGCCTTCCGCGCGCAGCCGCTGCAGCGTCTCAAACAGCTTGTCGGCTTCCTGCGGCGTCAGCACCGAGGTCGGCTCGTCAAGGATGATGAGCTGCGGCGTCTGCAGCAGGCAGCGGATGATCTCGATGCGCTGGCGCTCGCCGACCGACAGATCGCCGACCAGCGAGTCCGGATCGAGCGGCAGGCCGTAGCTGTAGGAAAGCGCCCTCGCCTTGGCGGCGATGCTGCTGATCGGCGCGCCGTCATCCAGGGAGAGCGCGATGTTTTCGGCCGCGGTCAGCGCTTCGAACAGCGAAAAGTGCTGGAACACCATGCCGATGCCGAGCTTCTTCGCAGCCCCCGGGCTGGCGATCCGCACCGCCTGGCCGTTCCAGAAAATCTCGCCGGAATTGGGCTCCAGCGAGCCGAACAGCATCTTGACCAGCGTCGACTTGCCGGCGCCATTCTCGCCGAGCAGCGCGTGGATTTCACCTTTGGCGATGTTGAGGTCGATATGATCGCACGCCGTCAGCGTGCCGAATATCTTGGTCAGGCCACGAACCTCCAGCAGGTTCGCCCCGTCATGATCTGCACTCACAGTGCCTCCCATCTGGTTAGCCAGATATGTTCTGTGTTCCCGCAAGCATGGTAGGCGCCGCCGGCTCTCAACGGAAAGCGGCACGCGTCTTGAAAGAGCTTCAAGAATTTCAGCGGAAATTCAAGGGATAGCAAGCCTGGCGGGACTAAGGGATGAGAATGGTCGTCCCTGTTGTCCTGCGGCCTTCGAGGTCGGCATGCGCCTTGCCCGCATCCTTCAGCGCATAGCGCTGGTTGATCTTGATCTTGACGGCACCGCTGAGCACCACCTCGAACAGCGCAGCCGCGGAGGCATCGAGGTCCTCGCGCTTTGCGTTGTAGACGAACAGCGTCGGCCTGGTCGCGAACAAGGAACCCTTCTGGGCCAGCAGCGACATCGAGAATGGTGGGATCGGTCCAGAGGACTGGCCGAAGCTGACGAACATGCCGAGCGGCTTCAGGCAGTCGAGCGAGGCCGGAAAGGTGTCGTTGCCCACCGAATCGTAGACGACGTCGCATTTTTTGCCGCCGGTGATGGCGGCAACGCCGGCGACGAAATCCTGCTCCTTGTAATTGATGACATGGTCGAAGCCGTGCGCCTTGGCGAGCTCGATCTTGTCGGTCGAACTTGCCGTGCCGATGACCGTTGCGCCGAGATGTTTTGCCCATTGGCCCAGAATCAGCCCGACGCCGCCGGCCGCGGCATGGAAAAGGATCGTGTCGCCGGCCTTTACCTTGAAGGTGCGGCGCAAGAGATATTCGGCGGTCATGCCTTTCAACATCATTGCGGCGGCCTGTTCGTCGCTGATGCCGTCGGGAATCTTCACCACGCGGTCGGCGGCGATGACGCGTTGCTCGGCATAGGCGCCGACATTCGTCGAATAGGCCATCCGGTCGCCCGGCTTCAGCCAGTCGACGCCCTCACCGACCTCTTGCACCACGCCGGCGGCTTCGCTGCCGGGAATGAGCGGAAAACCGCCGGGCGGCGGATAGAGCCCTGAGCGATGATAGACATCGATGAAGTTGAGGCCGATCGCCGTATGCTTGACCAGGATCTGCCCAGAACCCGGCTTGCCCGGATCGGTGTCCTCATAGGTCAGAACTTCCGGGCCGCCATGGGCGTGGATGCGGATCGCTTTGGACATGGATTGGCTTCCTGTGGGAGTGGCTGATCAGGCCTTCTTGGCACCGAGATTTGGAAAGAACTGCATGATGCCACCGATAGAGGCGAGGTAGAGCCCGCTGATGGTGATCCCGATCTTGATGAAAGTGCTGACCTGTTCGCCCAGCACGCCGATCTGATCATAGAAGGCGGCAAGCGCCGCCTGCGCAAGCGCAAGCGCGCCGAAGGCGCACCACAAAAGCGTCATCGTGAGATTGATGCGCCGCAGGCGCACCACCCGCACCGGATGAATGAAATTGATCGGGACGAACGTCAGAATGCCGGCCACCACCACCACCGCGAACGAGACCCATTGTCCCGGTTCGATGACGAACAGCGTGAACACCACCATGTTCCAGACAACCGGGAATCCCTTGAAGAAATTCTCCTTCGTCTTCATGCCGGTGTCGGCATAATAGATCGCGCTGGAGACGACGATGATCGCCGCCGACAGGAATGACAGGCCCTCGCCCATGAAGCCGCGCTGGTAGAGCGCGAAGGCCGGGATCAGCACATAGGTCACATAGTCAATGATGTTGTCGAGGAGTTCTCCCGACCAGGTCGGCAGGATTTCCTTGACCTCGAGCTTCCTGGCGATCGGCCCGTCGATGCCGTCGACGAACAGCGCCAGTCCAAGCCACCAGAACATTGACGTCCAGCGTTCCTCACTCGCAGCCACTAGCGACAGGAAGGCAAGGAATGAGCCTGACGCCGTCAGCAGATGGACGGAGAACGCCCTCGCCTGCGGCCAGGTGACTTTCTTCTTCGGTCGCGGAATCCGATCGGTGATCTTCTTGGCGGCTTTCCTTGCTGCCATGTTTCTGGCCGCCATGTTCCTGGCCGTTGTGTTCTTGCTCACGGGCCCCGCCAATCCAGCTTGCAGATTTCGGCCGAGCGGCCGGCAAAATTCCAGTTTCGGCCAAAAGCCCGCATCTTGCTCTTGTCGGACCTCGCCACGATGATCTCCGGCGCGATCCAGTATTCCGAATTCGTGATCACCGTATCCTTCTCGCGATCCTTGCCCGCGATCGGCGTAACCGCCCCGTCGATGATCTTCGATATCTGGAAGATACGCGTCTTGTCCCGCGTCTCATAGGTGATCGGCACCTGTTCGACACCCAGGAATTTTCCGACCAGGATCGACAGCAGCGACGTGGTGCCGCCCGCCTTGCCGGTGAAGATCTTCGTCAATGCCTTGACCGCGTAGACCGAGGCGCGTTTGTCGATGAAGAGACCCGCGGTCCAGTTGCCGCGGCTCATATAACCGGGGATTTCCATGATCAGCCCAACGTTGAGGCCGGAAAGGTCGACCTCGCCGAAATGACCGGCGTCGATGCGGAAACCCGCCCAGGTCTGGCAATAGCCCTCGGTCGGAGGGTGACTGCCGAGCGACAGCACGCAAGGGCAAAAAACCGTGCAATTGCAGGAGAGTACAAGCTCTCCTTTCATTGCCCAGCCCTGGTCTGTCATCGAATTTCCCCCACTCACAGCGAGACTACTAGCAGCGCGGCTGACCAGACAAGCAGTATCGCACCGGCCAGCCGGGTTGGAAGACTGCCCGTCGTCTGTTTTTCAATCAGGGTGAACAGGCCGATCAGCGCCATCCAGAAGATGTTCATCACGCCGACCGCAAACATTACCAGCATCAGCGCCCAGCAGCAGCCGAGGCACCATATGCCTTGCACGACGCCGAGCCGGAACACGCGGATCGGTTTGGCGCTCCAGTTCGAAAACAGGATCGAGAACGGGTTGCGGCATTTCTTCAGGCAAGCCTCCTTGAGGCCGCTGAATTGGTAGAGGCCGGCAATCAGCAATGCGAGCGCGCCGGCAATGCCAAGCACCGGATCGTAGATTTCGCCGGACGCGGCGAAAGTGTGCACGCCCAACGTCAGCGCTGAAAACAGCATCGAGGCGGCGAGCCAGACGCCGAGATAGCCGGCAACCAGCACCAGCGGGTGGACGACCGGCTCGCCCTTGATCCGGGCCGTATCGGCGATCTCGCAATAGGTGCGGATCATCGGTGCCGCGGACGGCAGCATCGCGGCGATCGCCATCAGGAACCACATCAGGACAAGCGCCAGGGCGCGCAAACCGATGCCTGCGTCCAGCGGCGCCGGCGACAGGCAGAGCGCGAAGAACCGTTCCAGGAAATCGGGCAGCGGCATCTGTGGCAGGCCGCGCAAGAAAGTGTCGCCGGGTGCGCTGCCCCGGGCTTCGGCACCGCGAATCGCCATCGCGGCGAGCGACAACCAGGCGAGCGCTATGCCGGCGCCGACAACGACATTGACCGTCAAGCGCGGGTTGCGCGCAATATCAGCCGTGGCGCGGCCGGCGCGGTCGAGATGGCTGAAATCGTCCTGGTGGCCGGTCATGCCCCCGAATGGGCCGAATCGCCACGTTGATCAAGCCGCATGATCTGACCTATATGCTCCTTGACTGGCAGGTCTGGTGGCCCGCCTCGCATCGCAAGCCGAGAGCCGATCCTTGGAGCATCAGGAAACAGCGCCGATACTGATTGCCGGCACCGGACCGGCAGGGCTGATCGCGGCGCTAGCTTTCGCCGATGCCGGCTTCCCGGTGACGCTTGTCGGGCCTGAGGCATCGGCCCCCGATGGCCGCACCACGGCGCTGATGAACCCTGCCCTGAAAGTGCTTGAGCGGCTTGATGTCCTCGAAGACATCAAGTCCAAGGCCGCCCCCTTGAAAGTCATGCGCATCGTCGATGCGACCAGCCGGCTGATCCGCAGCCCCGTCGTCACCTTCCGCGCCAGCGAGATCGACGAGGACCAGTTCGGGCTGAATCTGCCCAACAGCGTCTTTGGCCCGGCGCTTGCCGGCAAGGTGGCCGCGCATTCCGGGATCGAATGGCTGAGGTCAATGGTCAAGACCTGGCGTCTCGATGCCGACAAGGCTTATGCCACCCTCGCCGACGGCAGCGAGGTTGGTGCGTCGCTGGCGGTCGCTGCCGATGGGCGCCTATCGCCTGCACGCGAGGCGGCGGGCATTTCGACCGCTGCGCGCTCCTATCCTCAGGCGGCACTCGTGCTCAATTTCGGCCATAGACGCGAGCATGCCTTCACCTCGACCGAATTCCACACCGAGACCGGACCGTTCACACAGGTTCCGTTATCAGGCAATCGCTCAAGCCTTGTCTGGGTGGTCAAGCCCGAGACCGCCAAGGAACTTGCCGCACTGGATGATGCGGCGCTCTCGCTGCGGGTCGAGCAGCAGATGCAGTCGATGCTGGGCCGGGTGACGGTAGAGCCGGGTCGCCAGATCTATCCGCTTTCGACCGTGACGCCCTTGCGCTTTGCACATCGGCGGGTGGCGCTTGTCGGCGAAGCCGCGCATGTATTTCCGCCAATCGGCGCGCAAGGCCTCAACCTTGGCATCAGGGATATTGACGATCTAATTGGAATTGCTGATGAAAATCGTGGCGATCCCGGCGCGGTCAAGGCGCTTGCCGCCTACGATTTCAAGCGCCGCCCCGATATTCTGGCACGCAGCAGCGCAGTCAATCTGCTCAACATGTCGCTGCTCTCCGATATGCTGCCGGCGCAGATGGCACGCGGCGCCGGTCTCGGCGTGCTCGGTGGCTTTGCACCGCTCCGCGCCTTCTTCATGCGCGAAGGGCTTCGTCCCGGCAGTGGTTTTGCAGCACTTGCCCGCGGCCTGCGAAAACCGATGCGGCAGCAGTAGCGATCTTGCCGACTTTATCGCGACATCGCGACGTCAAATCAAAAACCTTTGCGCCGTATTCTGCGTAGTTTGAGGACGCTCAAGCGCTTCGGGATTGAATTGACTCGGAGTCTGCGCCAAATAAAGTCAAGGAATTCAGTGGTGAGTACGATGAAAACGGCCAAATTCGCGATCGGACAGGTGGTTCGCCACCGGCTGTTTCCGTTTCGGGGCATCATTTTCGACGTCGACCCGCAATTCGCCAATACCGACGAATGGTACGAAGCCATCCCTGCCGACGTGCGGCCGCGCAAGGATCAGCCCTTCTACCATCTGCTCGCCGAGAATTCGGAAACCGAATACATCGCCTATGTGTCGGAGCAGAATCTGCTCGAGGATCAGTCGGGTGAGCCAGTCCGCCACCCGCAGATCAAGGAGATGTTCGACAAGAAGCCGGACGGACGCTACGAGCCGAAACGGCAGTCCAGGCACTGACGTCCCGGCATTCCAGGCCATAGCCAGGAACGAAAAAAGCGGGGCATGACCCCGCTTTTTCTTTGACTCTAGAATGCCCGAGCCGGTGATCAGTTGGCGGTCTTGGCCTTGTCCTGCTCGTCCTTGAGCTTCTTGGCGAAGTCCTGGTTGTTCTTGGCGACGAAGTCCTGGAGCTTCTTCTGCCGGTCCTCGATGTCCGACTGCTGCAGCGGCGCGCCGTCATAAGCGCCGCTGAAGCCCTGAAGGGCGATCTTGATCGGGTTGGCCTGGTTCTGGAAATTGATCGAGGTCAGCGTGATCCCCTGGCCTTTCTTGAACGCGGCGACGAGCTGGTCGGTCAGCGGCACTTCGGCCACGCAACGATCTGGGAAGCAGATCACATAGTCGAGCTTCACGGTCTTGCCGGTATCGATCTGCAGGCCGATGCCGGGAGGTACGAGGCGGCCGGTCGGGACCGTCACCTGGAACACCTTGCGGTTCACCTTGCCCTTGAGTTCGATCAGGCTCACGCCGGTGACGAGCTGGCCGTTGCCGGCAGTGACGATGTTCTGGACGTTGCAGATGTCGACGTCTTCCTGCTTGGTGCAGGCCTTGAACCAGCCCTGTGGGATCTGCGGCTGCTGCTGTGCGGAAGCGGCGGGAAGTCCTGCGCCCAGAAAGCCGACCACGCCCGCGGCCATGACCGAAAGGCGGTACGCATTGCTGTTCAGGCTCGTCATGTCGTGCACTTCCTCTCAAATGATCCCGGAACCGGCTTCTCTGCGCCGTGTGGTCCAGCTACCTGTTGCCGAAATGAGGCAACAGAATGACTTCGGTCGGCGTGTTACACTGCAAGCGGTGCCGAATCCAGCCCGCCTCCTGTAATTCTTGATGACACCATTGGCCGGCACGCAGCTGCCTCATGCTAGGATGCGCATCGAATCATCAAGCCGACCTGTTAAGGAGACGGTCATGGGCCGCGTTCTTGTTTGGCTGATCACCGCGACATCGCTTTTCACCCTTTCGCCGCGGCCGGCCATGTCGGAACCGAAGCATGCTATTGCCATGCAGGGCGAGCCGGCACTGCCGCCCGACTACACCCACTTCGACTACGTCAATCCTGACGCGCCGAAGGGCGGCAACATTACCTATTGCGTCGTCGGCAGCTTCGACAACCTCAACCCGTTCATCCTGAAAAGCCTGCGCACCACGGCGCGCGGCATGATGGATCTGAACTACGGCAACCTCGTTTTCGAGCCGTTGATGCAGCGCAACTACGACGAGGCCTTCAGTCTCTATGGCTTGCTCGCCGACAGCGTGGACATGGATCCCGAGCGCAAGTCGATCGAATTCCATCTCAACCCCAACGCAAAATGGTCAGACGGCGAACCGGTGACGCCGGAGGATGTGCTGTTCACCTACGATGTCTTTACCGACAAGGGCCGCCCACCCTACAACGCACGGATGAGCCTGATCGCCAAACTTGAAAAGACCGGTGATCACAGCGTGCGCTTCACCTTCAACGAGAAGGCCAATCGTGAAACGCCCCTGATCATTGCGCTGACGCCGATCCTGCCGAAACATGCTTTCAACAAGGAGACTTTCGACAAGACGACGCTGAAGCCGCTGATTGGCAGTGGACCCTACACCATTGCCCAGGTGGCGCCCGGCCAGCGCATCGTGTTCAAGCGCAACCCAAATTATTGGGGCAAGGATGTCCCGGCCAAGCGCGGCTTCGACAATTACGACCAGATCACCATCGAATATTTCCTCAACGCCAACGCCAAGCTCGAGGCCTTCAAGAAAGGCCTCTGCGCCATCGACGACGACAGCGATCCGGTCAAGCGTGAGCGCGATCTGGATTTCCCGGCCTTCCACAGGGGTGACGTGGTGGCCGAAACTTTCGACACCGGCATTCCGCCTGTCGTGACCGGCTTCCTGTTCAACACGAGGCTGCCGAAGTTCGCCAATCCGGTGGTTCGGCGCGCGCTCGGCATGCTTTACGACTTCGAATGGGCCAACAAGAACCTGTTCGGCGGCAAGTACACGCGCACGATGAGTTATTGGCAGAACTCCGAGCTTTCCGCGCTCGGCCATCCGGCCGACGACAGGGAAAAGGCGTTGCTCGCCCCCTACCCCGGCCGTGTGCCGCCTGACGTCATGGACGGCACCTGGAAACCGCCGGTGACCGACGGTTCGGGCCAGGACCGCAAGGTGTTGAAGACAGCTTTCGATCTCCTGAAAAGCATCGGTTACCATGTCCAGGACGGTACGATGCTCGATCCCGACGGCAAACCTTTCGGATTCGAGATCCTGACTGCTTCGCAGGATGAGGAGCGTCTGGTCGGCATCTACCAGCGCACTTTGGGGAAGATCGGCATCAACGTCAGCATCCGCAGCCTCGACGGTGACCAGATCCAGTCACGTAAGCAGCGCTTCGATTTCGAGGCCTTGATCGGATCGAGCGGCTTCAACAATTCGCTGTCGCCAGGCTTCGAGCAGCTCGGACGCTGGAGCTCCGAGGCGGCCAAGGCCGAAGGCTCGTTCAATCTCGCCGGCGTTGCCGATCCGGCGGTCGATGCGGCGATCGAAGCGATGCTGCGCGCCCGATCGAAGGAGGATTATGTCGCCGCCGTTCGCGTTCTCGACCGGCTGCTGATCTCCGGCTACTACATGGTGCCGACGCAGTACAACACGCAGCAGTGGCTTGCTTACTGGAATTATCTGGAACATCCGAAGAAGACGCCCATATTCGGTTATCAGCTGCCGACATGGTGGCGCAAACCGAACTGACAATCCGGAGATCGAGATGAGTGAAGCGAACGCCATAACCGTCGATGTGGTGTCGGATGTCGTCTGCCCCTGGTGTTTCATTGGCCAGAAGCGGCTGGACAAGGCGGTCGCCGCGGTCGGCGATGTCGATGTGCATATACGCTGGCGTCCGTTCCAGCTCGATCCGACCATTCCGCCGCAAGGCAAGGACCGCCGCGAGTACATGCTGGCCAAGTTCGGCAGCGACGAGCGCATTCGCGAGATCCATGCCCGCATCGAACCGCTTGGCGAAGCCGAGGGCATTTCCTTTGCCTTCGATGCCATCAAGGTTGCGCCGAACACGCTGGATGCGCATCGGCTGATCCGCTGGGCGGGTGCCGCCGGCGAAGCCGTGCAGAACAGGCTGGTCCGTCGCCTGTTCCAGTTGAATTTCGAGGAGGGCGTCAACATCGGCGACCATGCCGTGCTGGTCGAAGCCGCCCGTGAGGCCGGCATGGATGCGTCCGTGGTCGCCACTCTCTTGCCGACCGACGCCGATGTCGAAGCGGTGCGCACCGAGATCGCCACGGCGGCGCGCATGGGCATATCCGGCGTGCCGTGCTTCCTGCTGGAAGGTAAATATGCGGTCATGGGCGCACAGGATGTCGATACGCTGGCCGATGCGATCCGGCAGGTGGCGGCGGCCAAGGCGCGGGGCGAACTGGACAAGGTCGGCTGAGGCAGGCCGCTTCCGCCGCGGGCGTTGCAGCCTATTGCACTGTCACCTTGGCTTTGCTGACGAAGAACCCGTGACCATTGCTGCCTGTGCAGGTCAGCCCCCTGGTCGACGACTGGCAAGTGAATGGCCCCTGGCTCCAGCTGTTCCCATAGTCAAGCTTGTCTACGTCGCTGCAACAGCTCTGTTCACCAGGGTTCTTGATTAGGGTGGCAGGCCCTTTTGGGCCGAGGATTACAGTCACGTAGCTTGGTTCAACCCGTGAGCAGCTCAGTTCCGGACCGCCGTCCTGTGGTGAATAGGTGCTGGTGCCGCCTTTCGGCGTGTAGATACAGCCGATGTTACCAGAGGGAGCATTGAACTCGACCTGCCCTTCCGAACTTGCCGGAATGGATTGATCGCCGGCATGCGCCAGAGGCAGCCAGGCGAAAAGCAACAGGATTGCGGGGGCGGCTGCGCGTGCAAGCATTGGTAAGCTTCCTTGTTGGAGAACCTGATATGCATTGGTGCCGACAGCCCCGGGCTAGGTTCAACCTCATGTGCGTATTTTGTCAAACGGCTCTCTTCGCATGACGATCTGGTGAATCGCCGGCAGCCAAGCTCTGCGCTAGTGTCTCCAGCATGGTTGATCGATGGGGGACGTCATGCTTCGTCGCGTTTCATTCTTGCTGCTTTGCCTCACAGCAGTGACAGGCCCGCAGCTCATATCGGCCGCGAATGCCGGGGACGCGGCCATGACCGCCACTTTCGACGGCAAGCCGTGGACGGCATCCTCCGCCCAGGGCACGACGCTGGAGATGGCAGGCAAACCTGTGCTGAACCTGTCGGGGACCCAGCAGGGCTCGCCGACGATGACATTCAATTCGATGTTGGTGCTGAAAACGCCAGGCGACTATGTCGGCACCTATCCGTTCGGCGGTGGCTTTCCCGCCAATGGCGCCAACTTCAATATCCTCGATTCCGGCGCCACGGTCGGGCATGTCAGGTTCAAGAGCGGTGAAGTGGTGATCGAGACCTACGACCCTGCCGCAAAGACCGTTTCAGGTCATTTCTCCGCCTCAGGCAAGGACGATGACGGCAAGGGAGCAGACATCAAGGACGGTCTGTTTTCGGGAATTTTGGTTAGCCCGCAATGAAAGTTCAGTCCGCCCGGCACGCCAAAATGAGTCACAAAATCGTGTGAGCACCTTCCCTTGGGGAAGGTGCAGGCGTCTTGAAAATTGCTCAGTAAGCATCTGATATCGTTGCGTTAAATCGCGATTTCGCCGGCTTCCGCGCGACGCTCGGAAAGGCTGTTCTGTTGCCTTACCGACACGGCCGGCACTTCAATCCCGCCGACCCCCTACAAAAATTAATGGAAAATGATCAATTGGTGTTACCATCCGTAACAAAACAAAAAAGGTTTGGGCGGGATCGTGATTCGGATCGGCAAACGATCGCAGGAGTCAGTACCGGATAGACTACACCGCGGCGCCGCAGGGCCGTCGCATTTGACGCCGGTATCCTCGATGCGCAGTTTCTGGGGGCTGATGAAGGCCTACTGGTTGTCTGACCACTGGAAAGAAGCCTGGACGCTCACCGTCGTCATCGCGCTGCTGACGGCGCTTTCCAGCAAGGCCGGCGTCTGGTTTGCCATGGCATTGGGCGAGTTGGGCAATTCGATCGCCTTCTTCCACGATGCCGCCAACACCAACCCGCTGCAGGCAATTCTGACCAATGCCGGCATATTGGTAGTGCTGGTCGTGCTCAAGGATGCTGGCTTCACCGGCGTGCGCGGTCTTGTCTCTGCAACTTTGCACCGAAAATGGCGTGGCTGGCTGAACAGCCAGTTCAACCAGGCTCTGCTCGACGGCAATCATACCCATTTCCATGCCCAGCATGGTTCGGCGGCCGGCGGTATCGTGGCGCCCGACAACATCGACCAGCGCATCCAGGAATCGATCAAGGACATGACCGGCGGGGCGATCGGTCTCGCCATGGGCGTTCTGGGTGTCGCGACCTCGCTCTATTTTATCGGCGAAAATCTGATCGGATCCTCGGTCGAGGTTAAAGGGCTGGAATTCCTCGGCGCTTATGGCAGCGCCGTGCTAGCCTTCCTCGCCGTCGCCATTTACGTGCCGCTGAACACCTGGATTGCAGTCAAGCTTGGGCGCCTGCTCGAGCGGCTCAATATCCGCATGCAGCAGGCCGAGGGCAGCTACCGCAGCGAACTGACGACGTTCCTGCGCCGCAGCTTCCATGTCGCCGCCTCGCATGGCGAGGGCGTACAAAAGTCGATGCACGACAGGCTCTATGTCGATATCGACAAAACCTGGGGCAGGCTCAATGTCGTCAACAACAGCTACACGTCGTTCGAGCTGATCTACAACTTCGTCGGCGCCCGGATCGTCGCCTATGGTCCCGGTCTCGTGTCGTTCATCCACAATCGCCTGGACTACAAGGGCTATATAACCGGCTCTGAAATGGTCGCCCAGCTGATCAGCCAGTGCTCGTGGTTCATCCACGTCATGCCGGCCATTGCAACGCTGCGCGCCAACAGCCAGCGTGTCACCGAACTGGCGAATGCGATCGAGGATGTTCAGCATCCGCAGGAGTTCTACAGCAAGACCGGCCGGTCCGACTTCCACTATGCCAGCCAGAACCCGGTCTTCGGCCTGACCATCCAGAAGCTCGAACTGGCGCATCAGGGCGAGGATGCGACGCCCTTCCTCAGTGCCGCCAATTTGCGCTTCCGGCGCGGCGAGTGGACCTTCCTGAAGGGCGAATCCGGTTGCGGCAAGACTTCACTGATCAAGGCGATAAACGGCCTCTGGCCCTACGGCCACGGCACCATCGTCTTCCCTGACGAGGTGAAGAGTTTTTATGCCGCCCAGGAGGTCAAGCTCCCGCAGGTGTCACTGAAACAGCTGGTCTGCCTGCCGGGCTCCGAACATGACCATGGCGATGCCCAGGTCGCGTCCGCGCTGCACAAGGCTGGTCTCGGCGACTTCATTGAGCAAATGGCCAATGAAAGCCGCGAGGGTAAAAGCTGGGATCAGGTCCTGTCGGGTGGCCAGAAGCAGAAGCTGGTGGTGGCCCGCATCATCCTGCAGCAGCCGGGGCTGCTGTTCCTCGACGAAGCGACCGGTGCGCTCGACCCGGAGGGCAAGATTGTCTTCCATCAGGCGATCAAGGACAACTGCCCCGATGTCACGGTGATCAGCGTCATGCACGAAGCAGTGGCGCCGCGATCGGCTGCCGGTACCGAGTTCTACCACTCGATCGTCATGATCGCCGACGGCGTCGCCACCAAGAAACCGCTGGTTCCGACGCTCCCTGTCGAACTCACCACGATCCTGGCGCAGCCACGGCCGGTCGAGGACAAATGGCTGCGTTTCTCGCGTCGGCTGAAGCAGAAATAACGGTGATTTCACCGCGACTTGCCGGGTAGAACGGCAGTCGGCGATCACAGTGTCGCGATCGGAGCTATCAGGCGCCGATTTCCTTCCTCACAACGATTGACTCGGCAAGGCGCGCCCCTATGTTGCGCCCGCTTGCTGATAGTCAAACGCGAACCCGCAAGCGGAAAGGTCACCGCGCCATGCCTGGCGACAGTATTAGTCGAACGCAACCGCCGTCCGCCTAGACGTGACCTGAATGGTTCATGTCCTGCCGGACGGCAAGGAGTGAGCCATGAACGATTTTCCCACTGTCGCGGACGACGAGGCCGTCGCCATCGCCCGCATCCTTGCAAACGACCATGTTGCCGACGTGGTCGAGGCACTCAATCATGAATCGCGCGAAACCGCGACGGATCTGCTTTGCGCCGTACCCTTCGAGCGGCTGGTCGAGATTTTCGATCAGCCTGAACTGGAAGGGGCGCCCGAACTCGTAGATGCCCTACCCCGCCCCAAGGCAAGCAAGCTGCTCACCGCCATGTCGGTCGACCGTGCGGCAGACATCCTGCGCGACCTCGAGGAGCCGGCACGTTCCGAACTGCTCGGTGCACTGGCGCCGCCGCTGCGCGCGACCCTGCTTTCCATCCTGGGCTATCCCGAGGGCAGCGCCGCATCGATCATGACGACCGAGTTCGTCAGCGTTCCCTCGGACTGGACCGTCGGGCGCACGCTCGACTATATCCGCAAGGTCGAGCGGACGCGCGAAACCGTCTACGCGATCTACATCGTCGATCCGCAAACGCACCTGCTGGTGCGCTCGACCGGTCTGCGTCGGCTCATCACCGGTGAGCCGGACGACCCGATCCTGTCGGTAGCGCCGGACCGCGTGCCGGTCACGGTCACGCCGTTGACCGATCGTGAAACCCTGGCGCAGACGATCTCCAAATACGACCTGCTCGCCGTCCCCGTCGTCGACCACGGCAAGATCCTCGGCATCGTCACCATCGACGACATCATCGATACGATGATCGAGGAGACGACCGAGGACGTGCACCGCTTCGGCGGCATGGAGGCGCTCGACGAGCCCTACATGAAGATGAGCTTCCTCTCCATGATCAAGAAACGAGGCGGCTGGCTGTGCGCGCTGTTCGTCAGCGAAATGCTGACCGCCAACGCCATGCAGAGCTACGAGGGTGAGCTGGAGAAGGCGATCGTGCTGACGCTGTTCATCCCGTTGATCATGAGCTCCGGTGGCAATTCCGGCTCGCAGGCGACCTCGCTTGTTATCCGGGCGCTGGCGTTGCGCGAGATCGGCCTGCGTGACTGGTGGCGAGTGGCGCTGCGCGAACTGCCGACCGGCCTGGTGCTGGGCGCCATGCTCGGCGTGGTCGGCATCTGCCGCATCGCGCTCTGGCAATATATGGGCTTCTACGACTATGGGCCGCACTGGCCGCTGATCGCCACGACAGTCGGTGCCGCCCTGGTCGGCATCGTCACCTTCGGCTCTTTGTCGGGTTCGATGTTGCCGTTTGCCCTGAAGCGCATCGGCTTCGATCCCGCCAGTGCTTCGGCGCCGTTTGTCGCCACACTGGTCGATGTCACCGGGCTGGTGATCTATTTCTCGGTGGCGCTGGTCATTTTGCGCGGCACGCTGCTCTAGCAGCACCTGTCCCCGCCGTCGGCTGTGATCGGCGGCGATCTACCCTGCTCAGGCTTGCCTGCCATAGATGGCATCGCGGAGCGCATCGGGAAAGGCGCCGGTCATGCCGGCGATGGCCGTATTCGTCAGCGCCACCACCGCCAGGTCCAACGCCGGATCGACGAACCAGGAATGGCCGTAGACGCCGCCCCAGCGCCAGGCGCCGGCCGTCTGCGGCGTCGATGCGGCGAGCGGGTCGCGCAGGATGCTGAAACCGAGACCCCAGCTCCAGCCAGGCATGCCGGTTTCCAGGCCCGGTATCGCGTCCGTGACCATCGCCGCGGCCGTTTCGGGGCGGATGACTGGCCCGCCGCCCGAACGCAGCGCCTCGAGCAGCTTGAGGACATCGCCGGCGGTGCCATTCATGCCGGTACCGCCCGAGGCGAAGGACGAAGGGGCGAAGACACGGCCGGGCGAGAATGAAATGAAACCGTCACCAAAGGGTACACGGTGATGTTCACCCATCGCGATAGCCTTGCCGGGTCCATCGGCGTAAGGCGTCACCAGCCGGGAACGGTCGCGCACCGCAAAGGCAGCATCATGCATGCCGAGCGGCTGGACGACCAGGCGATCGACCAGTTCGGGCAGTGAAGCGCCGGTGGCTCTCGCCATGGCCTCGCCCAGCACATCCATCGCAACCGAATAGCCCCAGCCCGTTCCCGGCACGCAGGACAGCGGCACAGAGGCGATGCGGCGGAGATTCTCGGCCATCGAGAGACCGGGCTGATCGAGGCCGTCGGAGACGCTGGCGAGATGATAGGGTCCGTCGTCCGCCTGGCGGAAACCGTAGTTCAGGCCGGCGGTGTGCGTCAGCAGCTGTCGAATGGTGATGATCGGCTCACTGCCATCCGCCAGCTTCGGCAGGAACTCGGGGATGAACTTCGCGACTGGATCATCGAGGCCGATCACGCCGGCTTCGACAAGGGCAAGTGCTGCGGTCGCGACGACGGGTTTGGTGACCGACGCAAGCCGGAAGATCGCGTCCGGCGTCATCGGTTTCTGCGCTTCTCGGTCGGCAAGGCCGGCGGCGCGGCTGTAGACGATTTCACCGCGCCGGGCGACAAGGATCACGGCGCCGACAATGCGCCCCTCCTCGACGGCCGTGTCGATGACCTGATCGACACGCCCACCAAACCCATGATCAAGCAGTGTGGAGTTGGTGGTGGCGGACATTGAATGCTCCCTCTACCGCAGGCGCTGGAAACAGACGAAAGGTTAGATGCGCTGGCCGTCCTTCACGCGGTAGGTCGGCTTGTACATGGTGACGAGTTCTTCCGCCGCGGTCGGGTGCACGGCCATCGTGCGGTCGAAATCATCCTTGGTCAGTCCGGCCTTCAGCGGAATGCCGAGCAGCTGCGCCATTTCGCCGGCATCCGGCCCCAATATGTGGGCGCCGAGCACTTTGCGGGACGCGCCATCGACCACCAGCTTGATCAGCATCTTCTCGTCGCGGCCCGACAGCGTATGCCGCATCGGCCGGAAGCTGGCGCGGTAGATCTCGATATCGGCAAAACGCTTGACGGCTTCGTCTTCCGACAGGCCCACCGTACCGATTTCCGGTTGTGTGAACACCGCGGTCGCGATCGTCTCGTGGTCGGGCGCGGTCGGGTTGTCCTTGAATGCCGTCTCGATGAAGCACACCGCTTCGTGGATCGCCACCGGTGTCAGCTGCACGCGGTTGGTGACGTCGCCGATCGCCCAGACATTGTCGATGTTGGTGCGGGAATACGCGTCGACCTTGATCGCGCCGGCCGAGGTCATCTCGATGCCGATGCCTTCCAGGCCCATATTCTCGGTGTTGGGGATGCGCCCGATGGCCAGCATGACCTGGTCCACCGTCAGCGTCTGGCCGTTGGTGAGAAGGGCGTCGAGCCGGCCGTCCGGCCGCTTGCTCACCCGCTCGCTCACCGAATGGCAGAGTATCTTGATCCCCTTCTCTTCCATGGTCTCGTGCAGCGTGCGGCGCAGGTCCATGTCGAAGCGGCTGAGGATCTCCTTGCCGCGATAGACCAGCGTGGTGTCGACGCCAAGGCCGTGGAAGATGTTGGCGAACTCGACCGCGATATAGCCGCCGCCCTCGATCATGATCGCCTTCGGCAGCTCCTTGAGGTCGAAAGCCTCATTGGAGAAAATGCAGTGTTCATGGCCGGGCAGCGCTGGATGCGCCGCCGGCCGGCCGCCGGTCGCGATCAGGATCTGGTCGGCGGTAACGGTGCGGTCCTCGCCCAGAAGATGGATCACGTGCGGGTCGACGATCATCGCCCGCGAATGGAAGGTCTCGCCACCGGCGCCCTCGACATTCTTCTTGTAGATCGCCTCCAGCCGGCTGATCTCGCGATCCTTGTTGGCGACCAGTGTGCGCCAGTCGAAACTGGCTTCCGGCACTGTCCAGCCATAGCCGGCGGCATCGGCGAAATGTTCCGGAAATTGCGAGGCGTAGACATAGAGTTTCTTCGGTACGCAGCCGCGGATGACGCAGGTGCCGCCAAAGCGGTATTCCTCGGCGATGCCGACGCGCTTGCCGAGTGCCGCGGCAACGCGCGCCGCCCTCACCCCGCCGGAGCCGCCGCCGATGACGAAGAGATCGTAGTCATAACCGGCCATGACGCGGCTCCTTGAACGTCGGAAAATGTGAGTGACAGGTAGGCCGCCGACGGCCAAAAGAAAAGCCCGGACGAGCCGGGCTTCACAGATGGCCGCAAGGCCGCATTTGAAAACGCAGGATCAGTTCTGCGTGCCGTCGGCGGGGGCCGAACCGTCGGCGGGTGCGGCGCCATCGGCCGGAGCCGCGCCGTCTGCCGGAGCTGCATTGTCAGCCGGAGCAGCGCCATCAGCGGGTGCAGGCTTGGCCGGAGCAGCAGCCTTGGCAGCCGCTGCCAGCGTTTCGCCGACCTGCTGGGCGAGATCGCGGGCGACGCCGTTCTGCCAGATGTCGGCTGCCTTGACCAAATCACGTGTCACGGTCGGACCGCTGTCAAGCAGCTTCTTGCCAGCGTCGGAGCTGTAGAAAGTTGCGATGTCATTGAGGTCCTTCTCTGAAAACACCTTCGCATAGGCAAGGGCTGCTTCCTTTTCGAGATCGGCGCGGCGCGAGGCCAGCGCCAGCGCCTTCTCATTGACGGTCTTGCTGATCAGCTCCTGCATGTCCGGATTCTTCTGGATGAGCTGCGATTCGAGCGCGGCCGCCGCCTGCGGCAGGATACCGTCGAACGGGTCGGTCGCATGGATCGCCGCGACCGCCGCCCGCGCCGCCTTCAGGTGCGAATCGGTGACGTCCTGCGAAAACGCCGGCGACGACAAGGCGAAAACGGCCGAAGCCGCCAGAACGACGCAAAGGCCGCGAACCCGGTTATGCAACATCATGATCGGTAGAACTCCCTGGTTTTCGGGCGGCATGGACGGTTTGGATACCGTCGCCGCCGGCGATGATGGCCGCTGACGCCAGCCCGATGAAAAGACCATGCTCGACCACGCCCGGAATGGCATGGAGAGCATTCGAAAGCGCTCTTGTATCCGGAATGCGGCCAAAAGATGCATCGAGGATAAAATGGCCGCCGTCTGTAACAAAAGCCTGGCCTTCCGTCATCCTCAATGTAATCGGACCGGAAAGGCCGAGATTTGCAGCCGCCGCGGCTATCGCGATCTCGGTAGCGCGCAGGCCGAACTGGTTGACCTCGATCGGCAGCGGAAACCGGCCGAGCGTCTCGACCATCTTCGACCGGTCGGCAATGACGATCATGCGTTGCGAGGCCGCGGCCACGATCTTCTCGCGCAGCAGCGCGCCGCCGCCGCCCTTGATCAGGGTCAGTTCCGGATCGACCTCGTCGGCGCCATCGATGGTGAGATCGAGCTCGGGCGTTTGCTCCAAAGTCGACAATGGCACGCCAAGCTCACGGCAAAGTGCCGCGGTGCGCTCCGAAGTCGGCACACCGATGACGGTCATGCCGGTGGCGACCTTGTCGGCCAGCAGCCGTACGAACTCTTCCGCCGTGGTGCCGGTGCCGATGCCGAGCCGCATGCCGTCAGTCACATGGGCAAGGGCGGCCCGCGCGGCCTCGACCTTCAACTGTCTTGCGTCCATGCCGCTTGCTGCCCCGGGAAACCTTACGTTCTGGGCTCCTAGCATTTTTGCCGGCGGGGTCAAAGCTTTTGACCGTGGTCAAAGCCTTTGGGCGCCTGTCCACCGCGCTGCTTGCCTTGACGCGCCGCAGCCGCTATCGCCTGCCGATGCACAAACCTGCGCAGGATGGATCATGACCCGCCCGATCATCGTGTTCGACCTCGACGGAACGCTTGTTGACACGGCGCCGGACCTGCTCGACAGCCTGAACCACAGCCTGGCCGCCAGCGAACTCCAGGCCGTCGACGACGCCGGCTTCAAGCGTTTCGTCGGCCATGGCGGCCGGGTGATGATAGAGCGGGCGCACGCCGCCCAACAGCGCTCGCTCGACGTCGCCGAGCATGACCGGCTGCTAAAACTGTTCCTCGATCATTACACCGACAACATTCCCGGCAAATCCCGCCCCTACCCCGGTGTCATCGAGGCGATCGCGCGCTTCGAGAAGGCCGGCTATCTCCTGGCCATCTGCACCAACAAATACGAGGCCAACTCGCTGGCGCTGATCGAAGCGCTCGGCCTGACCAGGCATTTCGCGGCGATCGCCGGCCAGGACACGTTCGCCTTCCGCAAGCCCGATCCGCGCCACCTGACCGAGACCATCAAGCTGGCCGGCGGCGACCCGCACCGCGCCTTGATGGTCGGCGATTCGCAAACCGACATCGACACCGCCAAGGCCGCCGGCATTCCGGTGGTGGCCGTCGATTTCGGCTATACCGACCGCCATGTGCGCGAATTCGAGCCTTCGGCGGTGATTTCACATTTCGACGCGCTGACGCTGGACTTGGCAGAGAAGCTGATCAACGCCGCCGCAGGACGCTGATCGGATACGGCTGGCGTCGCGGCGGAAACAGACTCGAAAGTGCGGCAATCCGATCCTCGGAAGAACGCCAGACACCGCCTTGACTTAACCGGCCGGCCTCCCTTATATCGCGGCTCGCTTGGCCTTCGGGCAACGAGCGGGCGATTAGCTCAGCGGGAGAGCACACCCTTCACACGGGTGGGGTCGCAGGTTCAATCCCTGCATCGCCCACCATCTACCTCCTGAAAATTGCACTCCAGGCCAACACCTCAGCAACTACAACTCGCCCCTTCCCCACCAAAATTCTTCTGGGCGAAGTTCAACGCGCTGCTGTAGCTCGTGTAGCTCTGGAACTGGCAGACATTGGAGCCGTTCCGCACCTTCATCTGCTCGAGATCCCAGAACGACACTTCGATGTGGTCGTCGGCGCAGTAGACCGTATAGCGTTCCGGTTCCAGCGCCCTGGCTTTCTGCACGGGCATGGAAACGGCCGAGATGGCAAGCACTGACAGTGCAAGCATGACGAGATGACGCGTGCGCATATGGAATCCCCCCAAGTGAACCGCCAGCGATATGACAACAACGAATAGTGAAGCGGCGCATCGTGGTTTTTTGGCGGACGGCTTTTCTTCTCGGCGGCGGCAAATCCGCGGGTTGAATGGTCATGCATTCCAGCTGCGGAACCAACCACCGCGCCAGCGAGTTTCTGTCGACCGAAACTTGAGGGAAAGCCATGTCCAGAGTTCTGCTGGCGACCAGCGTCGCCGTTCTTCTCGCCGCCGGGCCGGCCTTTGCCGCGGATGAAACTCCGTTGCCGCCGCCCAATGCCAAGAAGCTGTCGGAGATCCTTGCCAAGGTCGAGCTGCGCGATGGCTTCCGCTATGTGAAAGAGGTCGACTGGGACAAGGACGCCTATGTCGTCACCTACTACACCTCGGACAAGGCAAAGGTCGAAATCACCTACGATCCGGTGACGGCCGAGCCCAAATAGGGTCGCCGGCAGATACTCTCTATTCGACGGTCTACCCGTTTTGTCCGCGCGCCGAGATGACCAATCGGATTGCCGCAAATTGTCCATCCTTGGTATGTGATATGCACCCGATGGCGTGGGCAACGCCTTTGGCTTGGGGGCAGTCATGCGATTTTCCGTTCGAACCGACGTCTTACTTGTGCTTGGCATCATCCTGGCGGGCGGCACTCTTGCGGCACCTTCGGCGCGGGCCGAGGGGCCGTCTTTCGACTGCGCTAAGGCAAGTTTGCCGGCCGAGAAAGCCATCTGTGCCGATCGGCAGCTGTCGGCCATCGATCTGCTGGTTGCCAAGGCCTACAAGGATTTCGAGCCGGCATTCGGCGGCGACAAGCGCAAGATCGCCCGCGGGCTGATCGCCGACCGCAATGCCTGCAAGAGCGATACCGCCTGCATCGTCAGCGCGCTCAACAACGCTTTGCAGACCTATGGCAATGCGCCGTCATGGGTGCAGGACTACAACATCGCGCTGATCGGCAAGAAGGCGCTGGATGCCGCTGCGCGCAACCCCGGCAACCGCGATCAGCCCCTGCCCTCGGCCGTCGGGCAATGCGCGACCACGCATATCAAGACGCTGACCACGCGGCTTGGCGACGACCCGCTGGAAACGGCCCCGCCTGAGGGCGGCAGCGCCGCAACGTTCACCAATGGCGGCGGGTCTGTCTCCTATGATCGCGAGCCTGGCCTCGCCACCTCGAAGGTCGGCGAACCCGTCGAGATGTGCCTGATCGCGATTCCCAGGGACTGCCCCAAGGGCGATGACCGCGGCCGGGTTTTTTACTCCCTCGATCTCGTCGCCAAGGGAAGCTGGGCGCTGCCGGACTCCGAGCATCTGTGCGGCGGCGCCTGATCGGCCCTGCTCCATGATCCACAAAAGCCTGCCAAAGCGGCCCGCACTGTGCCTGCCCTTGCACTGGGCCGTCTTTGATGGCTGACTGAGATGGTCAACTGCGCCGCATTGGGGGATGGGCATGGCGACGGTAAAGCACGTGATGAAACGCATCCTGATGATGCTGGCCGGCTATCTCGTTGCCGTATTGGTCGGTCTGGTCGCCGTCGTTGCGATCTATGCCGCGCTCAGTTCCCTGCCAAACGCGCCGGCCTATTTCGACATCATGGGCGTCAGCCCGATCGCGGTCCTGGTGGTGCCGCCGCTCGGCATGTTCGTCTATTTTCTGACGATTGTCGTGACCGGGTTGCAGACGCTGATCTTCGCGCTGATTGCCGAATCCTTCTCGTTGCGCAATGTCCTGATGCACATGTTTTTCGGCGCCGCTGCCGCGGCCGGTGGCTTCTTCCTGATCTGGCCGGTTCCGACGGAGGACATGGACCCCGAGCGCTGGGCCGACATGAGCATCATCGCCGCCGCCGGCCTCGTCGCCGGATTGATCTACTGGCTGATCGCCGGGCGGGAGGCAGGTTTCCGCCGCCCGCTGTCGCAAGGTTGACGATTAGCTCGAAGGCGAGCGAACCGCCTCTGTGGCGTCCAGGGCCTGCTTCAACCGCGAATCGCGGTCGTAAACGTCATTGAAATACTCGACCTTGCCGGACATGTCGGGCCATGCGGTGAAATAGGCGACATAGACCGGGATCTTGCGCGTCACATCCTCGGTCGAATGTCCGTGCTTCAGCTTCTCGGCGACATAGTCGACCGAGGTGCCGAGCACCGCCGCCGCCATGCCGCGCGGATCCTGCAGGCGCACGCAGCCATGGCTGAGCGCCCGCATGTCCTGCTTGAAGAACGATTTCTGCGGCGTGTCGTGCATGTAGATCGCATGCTTGTTGGGGAACAGGATCTTCAACTCGCCCAGCGCATTGGCCTCACTCGGCTGCTGGCGCACATTGTAGGGAATGTTCGCGCCATACGCGCCCCAGTTGACCGCCGACGACGGAATGCGCTTGCCGCGCGCATCCGTCACCTCGTAGCCGGCACGGTCGAGATAGCCGGGATCATTGCGCAACCGGGGCAGCATCTCGTTGACGATGATCGACTGCGGCACGCCCCAATAGGGGTGGAAGTCGACCTGCTTGATCTGGTCGTAGAAGAATGCCGTCTGGTTGGTGACCCGGCCGACGACGGCGCGCGTCTTCAGCTTCTCCTCGCCATTGTCGATGTAGCTCGCGGTGAACGCGGGCTGGTTGATGAAGACGCGCGGGCTGCCAAGATCGGAAGGCAGCCAGCGCAGTTCCTCCAGCGCCACCTGCACCTTGAGCAGCCTGTCGGCCTTCGACGTGCCGGCCAGCAAGGCGACGGTGCGCGGACCGATGACGCCGTCGCCCTTCATGCCTTCCTTCACCTGCACCGCCTTGATCAGCGGAACCAGTTCTGGAACGTAGACCTCGCTGGTCCCTAGCCGCGACAAGAGTTCGCCATAGGTGCCGCCCATCTCGTCATCGAGACTGCGTGCGATCAACGTCAGCAGCTTCGGCAGTTCCGGGCTGGTTTCGCCTGGCTTCAGCAGCAGCTTGGGATCGACGACGATCTCGTTTTCGGCGCTCGCCTGCAGCGATTCCAGCTCGACGCGCAACGCCTGGTATTCGGCATTCTGCGGATGCCGCGATTCGAGGTAAGTGCGCACTTCCTGCGTATGCGCCAATGTCTTCAGCACACCTACCAGGTCGATCGGCTTTGCCGGGAAATCATAGTAACCGGTCATCCGGTTGGGATCGACGCGGCCGTTCTGGGCATCACGGGCATAGCGCAGCACCCGGGCCGACAGCGCCATCTCGAAGCGGACGAACTCTTTCACTTGCGCATTGGCGTCGGCCGACGACGCGCTGGTGGCAGGTACTTCGACCGTATAGTCGGCGGGCGTCAGGCCGTAGCTCGCTGCCTCGCCGAGCACGCGCACCGCGTCCTGGGCGCGGCTGTTGGGGCTGGTTCCGTTCACCCAGATGAAGTCCGGATTGGCCGAGTAGTAGGCGATCAGCGCCTTGGCGATGTCGGGCTCGGCATAGAGTTCATAGTCGCTGAGACCGGCAATGGCGTCATGGAAAGCAGCCCCTGTTGCCGACGGAACGAACGCCGCGTCCTGCGCCGTCGCCGGCTGCGGTGCTGCCGACAGCGTCGAGAAGTCGACGCGCACCAGTCTGTCGGCCTTGTAGGTGTAGTAGGACGGGCTGCTGATTTTTGCACCGCCGCCACCACCGCCGGCTGGGGCCTTGGGTCTGTACTTTGGCGGCGGAGGCGGAAACTCGCCCTGCGGCTGGTGCTTGATGCCGCCACCGAACAGCATGTCGAAGAGCCCTTGCGCGCCTGCCTGGGGCGCACCCAGGGCGAGCGTTGCCGCGATCGCCATCAGCGGCATTGCGGTTGCATTTTTACCGAGGAATTTCATGAATCACCCGCTCCGGTCGCAACCGGTTCCCGTTCCGCACGCTAGACCGTCTCGCTCACCGCATGGCGGATGTAAGGCGTGACTATACCGATTCATACCGATTTCGTTAAGCTTTCATAAATTTCGGAAAGCCTGTTGCAGAACAGTTTCACAACATCGTTACGGCTGGAGCGGGGGTGTTTTCGCTCCAGCCTGACGAACGCCAGAAAATCAGGCGTTGGCGCCGCCATCGATGGTCAATGCGGCCCCAGTCACGAAACGCCCTTCCGGACCGGCGAGCCAGGCAACCATGCCGGCGATGTCATCGGCCTTGCCGAATCGCGGCGTCGCCATCTTCTGGCGCTGGTGTTCGGCATGCGGCCCATCAGCCGGGTTCATGTCCGTATCGGTCGAGCCGGGATGGACGACATTGGCGGTGATGCCGCGTGCGCCGAGATCGCGCGCCAGAGCCTTGGTCAAACCGACCAGCGCCGCCTTGCTGGCGGAGTAGGCGCCGAGGCTGGTGTCGGTGACGCGTTCAGCGAGATTGCTGCCGATCGAGATGATCCTGCCGCCCTCGCCCATATGCGCCGCTGCCGCTTTCGAGGCGATGAACGGTGCCCTCAGATTGACCGACATGGTCTCGTCGAAATCGGCAAGCGACAATGTGTCGATGGGGGCCGCGCGCCAGATGCCGGCACTGTTGACCAGGATATCCAGCCGGCCGAAGGCGACGACGGTGTCATCCACGGCCTTGCCTATTGCTTCGGCATCGCGGTTATCGGCCTTGATAGCAATGGCGCGGCCGCCCTTGGCCTCGATCTCGGCGACGACCGAGCGGGCCTGTTCCTCGCCATGCACATAGGTCAGCGCAACATCGGCGCCATCGGCAGCCAGGCGCCGGGCAATCGCCGCCCCGATGCCGCGGCTGCCGCCGGTGACCAGCGCCGCCTTGCCGTTCAAATTACTGGAAGACATTGGTTTCTCCAGTTATGTAGTGATCGATACACAAATACCTGTCAGGCTTGTCCGGTCGCGTCAACTGATTTATGTATCGATCAACACAGAAAGAGTGTCATGTCGGAAAGAGGCCGTCCCCGCACTTTCGATCGAACCGCAGCCTTGCGGCGCGCGATGGAGCTGTTTTGGGCCAAAGGCTATGAGGGCACTTCGATTGCCGAACTGACCGCGGCGATGGGTATCAATTCGCCCAGTCTCTATGCCGCCTTCGGCAGCAAGGAAGCGCTGTTACTCGAAGCGACCGAATATTACACGCAAGCCGAAGGAACAGAGATCTGGGCCGCGTTGGACGAGGCATCGACGGCATGCCAGGCGATCGAGAATTTCCTGCGGCAGACAGCCAAGGCTTATTCGCAGACCGATCGCCCGCAGGGCTGCCTGATTGCACTGGGTGCACTGCACGAGGATTCAAGCAGCGGTGCCATCTGCGCGGACTTGCGCCGGCGCCGCGCTGAAAACCTTACAGCCCTGCGCAAGCGCCTCGAGCGCGGCGTGGCCGAGGGCGAATTGCCGGCGAAATTCGACTGTGGCGCCGCCGCGACCTTCTACGCCACGGTGCAGCACGGCATGTCGATCCAGGCGCGCGACGGCGCCTCATGCACCGCGCTGATGGCGACGGTCACCGGTGCGATGGCTGCCTGGCAGACGCTGGCGGGCACCGACAGAGCGTGACAAACGCCGGCCATTGTGGTGGAGATTCAATGCATGTCGCCCAAAATGATCTCGGTTTTGGGAGAACGACATGCATAAAACAATGAGCTGAAGCGCGACGCGCTTCAGACAGCCAGCCAATGCGCGGGTAGAGGGGAAAGCCGGTGAAAAAAGGTTATCGCGAACTGCTGGACGAAGCCAACGCCGAGATCGAAGTGGTTTCACCGGAGGAAGCGTCAGGATTGCTCGACGACGAAGGTACAATCTTCGTCGACCTGCGCGATCCACGCGAGGTAGAGCGCGACGGAAAAATACCCGGCGCCAAACATGTCACCCGCGGCATGCTGGAGTTCTGGATCGACCCCGAAAGCCCCTATCACAAGCCGTTCTTCGCCTCGGGTAAGAGTTTTGTTTTCTTCTGTGCCGGCGGCTGGCGCTCGGCGCTGGCCACCAAGACGGCGCAGGACATGGGGCTTGCGCCGGTCAAGCACATCCTTGGTGGCTACACCGCCTGGAAGGCGGCCGGACTGCCCGTCGAGCCTGGCGAGAAAAAGAAATAGCCCAATGCATGTCGCTCAAAAGTGGTCCCGGTTTTGAGACAACGACATGCATGGAACGATGACCGCGTCTCAATGCAGCAGCGACGGCTCACGGTGCTCCGCGACGAAAGCAACGGCGCGTTGGACCACGCCCTTGTCCGCCAGAATGCGGCGGTGGCCGAGCCCATCGGCCCAGTGCAGCCGCACATGGCCGCCGGCACCAGCGTAGCGTTTCGCATGCTCAGCCGGCACTTCGCGATCGTCCGGCGCGTGGATCACCAGCGTCGGCACAGGTGCCTGGGCGAGTTGGCGGTCGCCGGTGAATTCATGTAGCGGCCGGCCGGACAAGTGCTCGACGCGGTCCGCCATAGCGACCTGTGAGCGCGGTCCGACATTGAGCATGCGGCTGAAGTCGGCGAAAATCGCCGGCAAGGAGCTGGGTGCTGCGATCAGCACAAGCCGTCCAGCCGCCAGCGGCGGAATGTTCTTGACCGAACCGGCAACGGCATTGGCGGCAACGGCGCCGCCGAAGGAATGCCCCACCGCCGCGACGAACGGGCCGAACCATTCGCCGGCAACTCTTACCGCTTCCACCGCATTGACCATGTTGAGGTTCCGTCCCTGCGAATGGCCATGGCCCGGCAGGTCAAGGGAAACGACCCTGTAGCCGGCCGCCCGATAGCCCTCGATCAAGGCGCGCATATATTCAGTGCGCGAACGCCAGCCATGAACGACAAGCACAGTGCCAAGAGCGGCCCTGCCCGGCTCCGGCCGGAATTCGTGCACCATGACGCAGCCGGTCGCCGTCTTCAGCCGATGATGGCGCGCCTCGGTCATGAACTCCGCGGCACGGCCGATGGCGCGGCGCTCACCGTCGGTCAGCGCTTTGGCGCTCGGCGTGCGGCAGAACAATTCGAAAGCCGCGCGCCCGGTGATGCGTGGCGCAATATGTTCGGCCGCACCAAATACGCTCCGGATGACCTTCAGCCCGATTGATGCCATAGTGAGAATCCATCCATACGTTCAAGCATGAACATAATAGTTCAAAGATGAACAATAAACAAGAGCTACCCTGGGACAACCCGCGTTTTCGGAACTGGGTCGCGGTGGCGCGCGCCTGCCATGTGCTGGAGCGCACGCTGGCGGTGAAACTCGCGCCGCTCGATCTCAAGCCGGCGCAGCTCGATGTGCTGATGAACCTCTACCGCCATCCCGGCATGTCGCAGCACGACCTTGCCCGCAATCTGCTCGTCGGCCGCTCCAACATCACCATGCTGTTGCCGCAGCTGGAGACGCGTGGCCTGTTGCGCCGCGAAGGCGATGAGAAGGACAAGCGCATCTTGCGGCTCGCCTTGACCGAAGCCGGCGAGGCGCTGCTGATGCAGGCGCTGAAAGTACACATGGCGCTGATCGAGAAGGCGATGAGCCAGTCGACGCCGGAACAATGCGACATGATTGGCGAACAGATGCGCAAGATCTACGATGTGCTAAAGGAAGCCTAGCACCAAGGTGTGCCGAGATTCAGGTCAGGATGCGCCGAAAATGGTGGCTTCCGAGAACCGGAGCGGAGCGTACTAAAGTACGTGAGCACCGGAAGCGCAGGAGGCCGCCATTTGCAGGCCAGCCTCACCTGAATCTCGGTGCACCGGCTACCACATCGTCTTCTTCGCCCGTTCCGGCCATTCCTTGTCATAGGTTTCACCATCGATGTTCTTGCGGCTGGTGATTTCCAGGATTTTTCCAGGCGTCGGCAGCGATTTCGGGTCGACATGCTTGGCCGGGTTCCAAAGCTCCGACCGCACGATGGCCCGCGCACATTGGAAATAGACCGAATCGACATCGACGACGGTTACCGAGCGCGCCGCCTTGCCGTCCACCATGAACGATGCGCAAAGTTCGGCATCGGTGGTTATATGGGCTCGCCCGTTGATGCGCAGCGTCGTGCCGGAGCCCGGCACCAGGAACAGCAACCCGACGCGTGGATCCCGGATGATGTTTCGCAGCGAATCGGCGCGATTGTTGCCACGCCGGTCCGGCATCATCAGCGTCTTCGGATCAATGATACGCACGAAGCCGGCGAGATCGCCGCGCGGCGAACAGTCCAGTCCCTCCGGGCCACTGGTGGCAAGCGCGACGAAGGGCGAGGCTTCGATGAAGGCGGCATATTCGGGAATGACGTGGTCGAGTTCCTTGACCAGCGAGGCTTCGCCTGGAACGCCATAGAGCGCTTCGAGCTGTTCGACCTTGGTGATGTGCGACATCTTTTCGTCTCCGAACCTTTGCCGGCGCTACTCCACATCGATGACGTTTTGACGACAGCGACGGGATGAGTTTAGCGGTCCCGGCTCAAGCCTTTTTCCGCAAGCTCCCCTAGATAGGCATTCCAGCGTTCATCCTTCTCATGGCCGAGCGTGTGCAGGTAGTTCCAGGTGAAGATGCCGGTGTCATGGAAATCATCGAAGGTGATGCGCACAGCGTAGTTGCCGACCGGCTCGATCTTCAGGATCGCCACATTGCGCTTGCCGGGAACCGTCACCCGCTGTTCGGGCGAATGACCCTGCACCTCGGCCGATGGCGAGGCGACGCGCAGCAGTTCGGCCGGCAATTCGAATGGCTGGTGGTTGGGAAAGGTGACCGACAGCAGTTTGCGGTCCTTGGAGACCCTGAGTTCTTTTGGTGCGGTCATGCTGTTTGATCCCGTATCGATTGCCCTTCCCTACGCCGCTTCGCGAAAGGGGAAAAGGCCGTTTGAAACCGGCCGACATTCGATGTCGGCCGGGGGATGTTACCAAAGATCGAGAAGCGGTATCTTGAATGGTGGGCTGTTTCGTATCACATAGCTGTATATAACGACGCCGGTAACGGTCACGGAAACGCTCGAACATGAACATGATCGACCCCTTCGGTCGCACGATCAGCTATCTCAGAGTGTCGGTCACCGACCGCTGCGATTTCCGCTGCACCTATTGCATGGCCGAGGACATGACCTTCCTGCCGAAGAAGGATCTGTTGTCGCTGGAAGAGCTGGACCGGCTCTGCGCCGTCTTCATTGAAAAGGGCGTCAGAAGGTTGCGCCTCACCGGCGGTGAGCCGCTGGTGCGCAAGAACATCATGCACCTGGTGCGCCAGTTGTCGCGACATCTCGACAGCGGCGCACTGGAAGAACTGACGCTGACCACCAACGGTTCGCAGCTGTCGCGCTTCGCCGCCGAACTCGCCGATTGCGGCGTCAAGCGCATCAACGTCTCGCTCGACACGCTCGATGCCGACAAGTTCCACAAGATCACCCGCTGGGGCCATCTCGACAAGGTCATGCAAGGCATCGATGCCGCGCAGGCGGCCGGGCTGAAGGTCAAGCTCAACGCGGTGGCGTTGAAGGATTTCAACGACGCCGAACTGCCCGACATGATGCGCTGGGCGCATGGCCGCGGCATGGATCTGACCGTCATCGAAACCATGCCGATGGGCGAGATCGACGCCGACCGCACCGACCAGTATCTGCCGCTGTCGCTGCTGCGCGCTTCGCTGGAGCGCCAGTTCACGCTGACCGACATTCCCTTCAAGACCGGCGGCCCTGCCCGCTATGTCCACGTCGCCGAGACCGGCGGCAAACTCGGCTTCATCACGCCGATGACGCATAATTTCTGTGAGAGCTGCAACCGCGTCCGGCTGACCTGCACCGGCACGCTCTATATGTGCCTCGGCCAGGAAGATGCGGCCGACCTGCGCGCGCCCCTGCGGGCGTCCGAGGGCAACGAACTTGTCGCCGACGCGATCGACGAGGCCATCGGCCGCAAGCCGAAAGGCCATGATTTCATCATCGACCGCCGCACCAGCCGTCCATCGGTGTCACGCCATATGAGCGTCACTGGCGGCTGATTTTTTCTCCGATTTGGTGCAGGATATCTTTGGTCACAAGCCGAGGAGGCATGATGCTGCGTCTTTATCGAATCGGCTTATCGTCGCTGACAACAGCGATGTCCTTGGCGACCATCATCACAACAACGGCAATCGCCAAGCCGTTCACCTATGTCAACGCGCGCTTCGGCACCGTATGCACCTTTCCGGACCAAATTTTCAGCGAGCGCATGCCCGAGCCGGAGAATGGAGATGGCCTACAGTGGCTTAGCGCCGATGGCGCCAGTGTCGCCTGTTACGGCAGCTACAATGCCGGCGACGATACCCCCGAGGGCGTCGTGGAAGAGGAAAAAGCGAGCACCGAGCCGGGTCACAAGGTCACCTACAGCAAGACGGGCAAGAACTGGGCTGTGCTGTCGGGTACCAAGGGCGACAAAATCTTCTATGAGCGATGCGTGTTCGGAAAGGAGGACGTCATCCACACCGTCTGGATCGAATATCCAGCGTCGTTCAAGTCGAAATACGACCCGCTGGTCGGCGCTATCGCCGGCAGCCTCAAGGGGCCATGAGCATTTTCGGTCAGATCCCAGAAAAAGTCTGATCCGCAAACGGTTGCCCGATTTACCGCCAGCATGTTCCGGCCTAGCTTTCCCCACAGCGGAATCGTCGCTCACAGGGGGAATAAATCATGCGCAAACTCATTCTTTCTCTTGCATTGCTCGGCTTCACGGCCCTGCCCGCGGCTGCCCAGTCGATTGGCGGCACCTATACCGTCGCCGGCACCAACTTCGACGGATCGAAATATGATGGCGAAGCCACCATCACCCTGACCAGCGGGACGACCTGCGCGATCCACTGGGAGACCGGCGGTTCTTCGTCCGACGGCATCTGCATGCGCAACGACGACGCGTTCTCCGCCGGCTATGTCATGGGCAAGGACATCGGCCTCGTCGTCTACAAGGTCGAGGACGACGGGTCGCTGCATGGTCTGTGGACCATCGCCGGCAAGGAAGGCAACGGCACCGAGATACTGACGCCGAAGAAATAGACATCGCCGCGGCTGTACAGCTTCCGGGAGGCGGAGCCCCCTCCCGACCGGAGTCTTGCCGAATCCAGGAGGTGATTTCACGCCGGCGATGACGAATGGCCAGTCCTGGCCCAGCCCTTTGCCATTGCTGTTTCGTGGCGGGCTGTTACAGGCTTGCTTGCCCAAGCAACCGGTAGATGTCTTGCCCCTTTCTCCAAATCTTCGCGGCGCGTTGTTCATGATGGTGGCGATGGTTGGCTTCACGCTCAACGACGCCATCACCAAATACTCTTCGCAATCGATGAACATGGCGCAGGTCATGCTGATCAGAGGGGCATTCGCGTCGCTCTTGGTTGGCCTGCTGGCCTGGCAGCGTGGCGCGCTTTTGCGGCCGCGCCTGATGCTGCAGCCGCTGGTGGCAATCCGTGTCCTGGGCGAAGCAGGCGGCACCGTGTCATTTCTCGTGGCGCTTGCCCATTTGCCGATCGGCAGTGTGTCAGCCGTTCTTCAGGCGCTGCCGCTGGCGGTGACGATGGGTGCCGCGCTGTTTTTCGGCGAAGCGGTCGGCTGGCGGCGCTGGCTGGCGATCGCCGTCGGTTTTGCCGGCGTGCTGATCATCGTGCGGCCGGGCTTCGACGGCTTCAGCCTATATTCCCTTTGGGCACTGGCCAGCGTTGCCTGCTGCACCGTGCGCGATCTCGCCACCAAGCGCATCCCCCAAGCCATACCGACAATGCTGGTCTCGACCGCCACCGCACTGGCAATGACCGTCGTCGGCGCGGTGCTGTTGTCGCCGATGGGAGGCTGGACGCCAATGACCGGCAAGAGCACCGCCCTGCTGGCGCTGGCGGCGGTGCTCGTGCTCATCGGCTACCAATTCATCATCATGGCGATGCGCTCGGGCGAAATCTCCTTCATCGCGCCGTTCCGCTACACCGCACTCCTCTGGTCCATCCTGCTTGGCTTGTTCGTCTTCGGCGACATACCGGACACGCCGATGATTGTCGGCGCAACAATCGTCGTCTGCTCGGGTCTCTATACGCTGTATCGCGAGCGGGTGGTCGGTCGAAGACGGATCGTCGCCGAAACGACCGGACCGGCCATGGCGCCGGATGGAATTTAGTCAGGTCTTGTGATTTCCGGCGGCTGGCGTACAGGCTCGATGCATGAGACGAGATATTGCAGGGATCGTCCTGGCCGGCGGCCAGTCGAGGCGGATGGGAGGCGGCGACAAGAGCCTGTTGCCGCTCGGCGGCGGCAGCGTGCTTGACCAAGTCCTGTCGCGCTTTGGGCCGCAGATCGAAACCCTGGCGCTGAGCGCCAATGGCGACCCGGCACGCTTTGCCCGTTTCGGACTGCCCGTGCTTGCCGATACCGTCGAAGGCTTTGCCGGACCGCTTGCCGGAATTCTGACCGGCCTCGACTGGGCCGCAGCCGGCACGCCTTGCAAGGCGGTCGTCACCGCTGCCGGCGACACGCCTTTCCTGCCGCTCGATCTCGTCGACCGGCTGGCGGCCGCAGCCGGTGAACATCCCGGTTCGATCGCCGTCGCCGCCTCGGCCGGCAGACGACACCCGACCTTCGCGCTGTGGCCGACTGAGTGTCGCGACGCCTTGCGGCATTTCCTGATCGATCAGGACAACAGGCGGGTTTTGGCCTTCATCGAGCGCCATAAGCATGTCGAGGTGGAATTCCCGGTCCTGCAACCCGTGGGGCTCGATCCATTCTTCAACATCAATGTGCCGGACGACCTTGCCGAGGCCAGGCGCCTGTTGCAGAGCATGACATCATGAACGTCTTCGGCATTACCGGCTGGAAAAACTCCGGCAAGACCACACTGACCGAAAAGCTGGTCGCCGAGCTTGTACGGCGCGGCTGGAAGGTCTCGACGGTCAAGCATGCCCATCATGATTTCGACATCGACAAGCCGGGCGCCGACAGCTTCCGCCATCGGCAGGCCGGCGCCACCGAGGTCGCGATCGTGTCCGGCAATCGCTGGGCGCTGATGCACGAATTGCGCGGCGAGGATGAGCCGCAGCTGGAGAGCATCCTCTCACGACTCACCCCATGCGACATCGTGCTTGTGGAAGGCTACAAGCGCGAATCCCACCGCAAGATCGAAACGCGGCGCCTGGAGGCGAAGGACCGGACGCCGCTTTCAGCGGGCGATCCCAATATTGTCGCCATCGCCGCGGATTTCGCCGTCACGGACGAGAGCCTGCCGGTATTCGACCTCGACGACGTAAAATCGATAGTCGACTTCATCGAGCGCACCACCGGCCTCGTTGCTTGAGATGTAACCTAACGGCAGAACCCCATTACCGATTTCGGTGGTTTTGCAGTTGCTTTTTTCTTGGAAAGAGTGGGAGTATCGCGCCAGCGGGCGGTCAAAAGCACCGCCCCACAGAGCCGTTTCGGAACGACGGCCGGGACCATAAAGAGAGGACTATCATGCGTATTGCACTGCGTATCGCGCTCGCCGCATCGGCTGCGCTGCTGACGCTCGGCGTCGCCCAGGCCCAGGAGAAGACCCTGCGGATCGGCACCGAAGGCGCCTATCCCCCTTTCAACAACTTGACCTCGGACGGCAAGCTCGTCGGCTTCGACATCGACATCGCCCAGGCGCTTTGCGATCAGATGAAGGTCAAGTGCACCTTCGTCGCCCAGGATTGGGACGGCATCATTCCAGCACTTCAGGCCGGCAAGTTCGACGCCATCGTCGCCTCGATGTCGATCACCCCGGAGCGCAAGGAGAAGGTCGACTTCTCGCACAAATACTACAACACGCCGTCGGCGCTCGCCGTGCCGAAAGACTCGACGCTGAAGGGCGTGACCAAGGCGGATCTCGCCGGCAAGACCATCGGTGTCGCCACCACGACCACCCATTTCAACTATGCCTCGAAGACCTACACCGACAGCACCGTGAAGGGCTATCCGAGCAGCCCCGAGGAGCAGGCAGATCTTGCCAATGGTCGTCTCGACGCCATCGAGGACGATATCGTCGTGCTGCAGCAGTGGCTGGATTCGCCTGATGGCGCCTGCTGCAAGATTCTCGGCCAGCCGTCGCCGCAACCTGTCGAGATCTTCGGGCCGGGCGCCGGCATTGCCGTGCGCAAGGGCGAGACCGATCTGGTCAACAAGCTCAATGAGGCCATCGACGCCATCCGCGCCAATGGAAAATACAAGGAAATCAACGACAAGTACTTCAAGTTCGACGTCTACGGCGCCGAGTCCTGATAGACAGGATCAAGACGGCGGGAAATCCCCGCCGTCTTTCTATTCATCTTAGGAACGCCGTGGGGATAAGACCTGTCGATGCCAGCCCAGAGCATATGGACACTTCTCAGTTGGGGACCCGATGGCTGGAGTGACGATATTGTTTATGGCGCACTGATCACCGTTGCGCTTGCGCTCGCCACCCTGCCGATCGGATTGACGATCGGCTTTTTCATTGCACTCGCCAAGCAGTCCGAAGAACCTTCGCTGCGCATGGCCGCCAACATCTACACCACGGTTTTTCGCGGCCTGCCGGAACTGGTGACGCTCTTCCTGTTCTTCTTCGGCGTGCCGATCCTGCTGCAACACCTCATCCACTATTTTCGACCCGAAGCGACCATCGACGTCAACAGCTTCGTCGCCGGGATGATCGTGCTCGCGCTGATCTTCTCGTCCTACGCCAGCGAGGTTTTCCTTTCGGCCTTCCGTGCCATACCGAAGGGCCAGTATGAGGGCGGTTATGCCATCGGTCTTTCCTACGGGCTCACCATGCGAAAGGTGATAGTGCCGCAGCTGTTGCGCATCGCGTTTCCCGGATTGGAGAACTGCTGGCTCAGCCTGCTTAAGGACACGTCGCTCGTATCTGTCGTTGGTCTCGCGGAGACATTGCGCAATGCCTATACCGCTGCCCGCGTCACCAAGCACGCATTCCTTTTCTACGGTGTGGCGGCACTGGTTTTTCTTGCCCTGGCCGTAGTGTCGTCCTTTGCAAGTAACGCGATTCTGCGCTCGCTTGGCCGGCGAGAGGCTCAGCGATGAGCGCCACCGCCACCCTGGTCGAACGACCCCCGCCGCGGGCGCGTGGTTGGCCGCGCAGGCGTATCGCCGGTTATGCGCTGATCTGCTTGTGGGTTTTGTTCGGCATCGGCATCGTCAGCTATCTGGTTCTTGCCTGGAATGCTGATTTCTTCGCCAAATATGCACCGGCCTATTTACGAGGGCTTGGGGTAACGCTCGCGCTGGTTTCCATATCGATGGTGCTCGGTGCGATCCTGTCGGTGCCTGTCGCCTATGGGCGCATGTCCAGGAACCGGATCCTGTCCGGCCTCGCCTATTGCTACGTCTATTTCTTCCGCGGCACGCCGCTGCTGGTCCAAACCTATCTGGTCTACTATGGTTTGGGTTCGTTCCGGGTCGAACTCCAGTCGGTCGGCCTCTGGGATTTTTTCAAAGACGCCTTCAACTGCGGCGTCTTCGCCTTTGCGCTCAACACCGCCGCCTACCAGGCAGAAATCCTGCGCGGCGCCATCGAAAGCGTGCACAAGGGCCAATGGGAAGGGGCTGCCTCGCTCGGCCTGCACAAACTGCAGACGCTGCGCAAGATCATCCTGCCGCAAGCCCTGATCGTAGCCTTGCGGCCTTACGGCAATGAGCTGATCCTGATGGTCAAGGCTTCGGCGATCGTCGCCATCATCACCGTCTACGACCTGATGGGCAATGCAAAACTCGCCTTCGCCAATTCCTTCGACATCCAGGCCTATATCTGGGTCGCCCTGGTGTACCTCGTGATGGTCGAGTTGTTGCGCCATGCCATCGAATGGATCGAGCGCCGGATCACCATTCACCTGAAACGCTGACCCGTTCTCGGCTGTGCCAGTCGATCGGACCACAGGCGTCTTGACGAAATGAGCGCAGAGCCTAGAGCTTGCGCAGCAATTTCGTTTCCGTCTGAAGGGCAAGTTCATGGCATCTGTGGCATTTCTCGGTCTTGGCGTGATGGGCTACCCCATGGCCGGACATCTCGCGAACAAGGGTGGCCACGACGTCACTGTCTATAACCGCACCAGGGCCAAGGCCGAGCAATGGGTCGGCCAGCATGGCGGCAGCTTTGCCGTGACCCCGGCGCAAGCCGCTGAAGGCAAGGACTTTGTCTTTTCCTGCGTCGGCAATGACGACGATCTGCGTTCGGTAACGACCGGTCCGGAAGGCGCCTTCAAATCGATGAAGAAAGGTTCGGTCTTCATCGACAACACCACGGCCTCGGCCGAGGTCGCGCGCGAACTGGCCGCCGCCGCGCAAGCGGGCGGATTCTCCTTTCTTGATGCGCCGGTCTCCGGTGGCCAGGCCGGCGCCGAGAACGGCGTGCTGACCGTCATGGTTGGCGGCGACCAGGCTGCGTTCGACAGAGCCAGGCCGGTCATCGACGCTTATGCCCGCATGGTCGGCCTGATGGGATCGGCGGGTGCTGGCCAGCTGACCAAGATGATCAACCAGATCTGCATCGCCGGACTGGTACAGGGACTGTCGGAAGGCATCCATTTCGGCAAGAGGGCCGGGCTCGACATCGAGAAGGTGATCGAGGTGATTTCCAAGGGTGCCGCCGGCTCCTGGCAGATGGAGAACCGGCACAAGACCATGAATGCCGGCAAGTACGATTTCGGCTTTGCCGTCGACTGGATGCGCAAGGACCTCGGCATCTGCCTGGCTGAAGCCGACCGTAACGGCGCCAGGCTGCCGGTAACCGCACTTGTCGACCAGTTCTACAAGGACGTGCAGGCGATGGGCGGCAAGCGTTGGGACACGTCCTCGCTGCTGGCGCGCCTGGAGAAGTAGGCGACCATGTCCCTGCCCGCTCCAGACTGGACGGCGCAGGACATTGTTGCGCATCTGCGCTCGATCGGCACCGAGGAAAACCGCGCCGGCATGGCGCGGTTCGGCATCAACACCGCGACCGCGCTCGGCGTCGGCAATACGGATTTGCGGCCATTGGCGCGCAAGCTGAAACGCAACCATGAGCGGTCGCTAGCGCTGTGGGACAGCGGCATTCGCGAAGCGCGGCTGATGGCGGCTTTCACCGGTGAGCCGAAGAAGATCGCCATCGAGGAATGCCGCCGCTGGGCCGGTGATTTCGATTCCTGGGAGATCGTCGATACTGTCTCCGACCTGTTCGTCGATACGCCGTTTTGGCGCCAGTTGATCGAGGAGTTCGCCTCCGACGAGCGCGAATTCGTCCGCCGCACGGCCTTTGCCATGCTGGCATGGGCAGCCGTGCATTTGAAAAAGGAACCGGATGCAACGTTCTTGTCCTATCTGCCTTTGATCGAAGCCCATGCCGGCGATGAGCGCAACTTCGTCAGGAAAGCGGTCAATTGGGCGCTGCGGCAGATCGGCAAGCGCTCCATGGGCCTGCACGTCCCTGCCCTCAAGCTAGCGCAGAAGCTTGCCGGCTACCCGGACAAGACCGCGCGCTGGATCGGCAAGGATGCCGCGAAGGAGCTGTCGGATGCCAAGACCCTCGAACGCCTCGCCGCCAGAAAAATTTGACCTTGCCAATATCCGCTTCACCGAGGTGACACGGGCAACACGCGGCAATTTCGAGACTTTGTTCGAGCAGCCGGGTGCACCAAAATACTGCTGGTGCATGGCCTGGCGGCACCCCGGCCGCGAGCACATCCAGAACGATGAGAAGAAACACCGGATGATGGCGCTCGTCGATGCCGGCACGCCGGTCGGCATCCTCGCCCACATCGACGGCAAGACCGTTGGCTGGTGTTCGGTCGCGCCACGCAAGACCTATCGGAAGCTTTCAAAACAGCAGGACGATAGCGAGCCAGGCGTGTGGTCTATCGTCTGCTTCTACGTGCCCAGGGTGTTGCGCGGCGGCGGCCTTGCTTCGGCGTTGCTCGATGCGGCCATCGACCACGCCTTCGCCAAGGGCGCGCGCATCATAGAGGCCTATCCGGTCGATGAAGCATCACCGAGCTACCGCTTCATGGGCTTTCGCGACATGTTTGCGGCGCGCGGTTTCAAAGAGACCGGCAACGCCGGTTCTCGCCGACATGTGATGCGGCTCGAGCATTGACGCCATTGGCCTAGGCGTCTTTACTCGCGGCAAAGGAAGCAGCCATGAGCATCCATCTGAAATCAATCGTGGCGTTGGCGGCCGCCCTGTCTCTCTCTGCTGTAGCCGGCGCCTCAGCCGAGACCATGCACATCTTCTGGAAGGATCTGCGTCCGGCGACCCAGGCGGTTGCCGAAGACGCCGGCCTGCCGATGATCGCGGCAAAATTGCCCGATCATGGCGAGACGCTGTCCCTCGATCTGCAAGATAAGACCATACAATTAGCCGGCTATGCATTGCCGGTCGACCGCGACGGCGACCTTGTCTATCAGTTCCTGCTGGTGCCGTGGACGGGGGCGTGCAGCCACATGCCGACGCCGCCGCCCAACCAGATCGTGCTGGTCACGCCAGCCCATCCCTACAAGATGTCGCAAGCCTATCAGTCGGTCGCCGTCACCGGCGCCTTGAGGCCGGACATGGAAAAGAGCCAGCTGTTCATTCTCGACGGCGTCAGCGTCATCCAGTCGGGTTACACCGTGCGCAAGGCGGATGTAGTCGGTGTCGACACCGTGCCGGACACCGTTACGCTGCCGGTGAACTCGCCCTGGAGTTTCCTCAACAAGAAGAAGAATTGATCGCGCTCAGGCCGCGTTGGCACCCGATTCCTTGTCCAGCACCATGTAGTCGAGCGGGATTTCGGTCGTGTACTTGATCTGCTCCATAGCGAAGGACGACGATACGTCGCGGATCTCGATCTTGGCGATCAGCCGCTTGTAGAACGCATCGTAGGCGGCGATGTCGGGCACCACGACGCGCAGCAGGTAGTCGACGTCGCCGCTCATGCGGTAGAACTCGACCACTTCGGGAAACTCCTGGATGACCTCGGAAAACCGCCGCAGCCACTCATGGCTGTGCGAATTGGTGCGGATCGACACAAAGACGGTGACCCGCACATTGACCTTCTCATGGTCGAGAATGGCAACGCGCCGCTTGATGACGCCCTCCTCCTCTAGCTTCTGGATGCGGCGCCAGCAGGGCGTCGTCGACAGGCCGACTTTCTTGGCGACATCGGCCACCGCGAGCGTCGCGTCCTCCTGAAGGAGGCGTAGGATCTTTCGGTCAAGGCGGTCCATTAGAGGCTCCTAGGGGAATAGTTTGTCTATAATCCCTCTTATTCGAGGCTTTCACAAGAAAGAAATTCTGCCAATCGCCACTAAAGCGAGTGATTTCTTGCTGAATGCCTAGCCGATGCGATAGCGGATTTCCGAGCGCAGGAAAGGCAGCAAATCCATTTCAAACCACGGATTCTGCTTCAGCCAGCCACTGTTGCGCCAGGACGGATGCGGCAGCGGCAGCACTTTCGCACCGATGGAACTCCCCCAGATCGTGCGCCAGTCCATCACCGTTTCCGTCAGCGAAGGGCGGCGCGCGGCGCCCATATGCCAGGACTGCGCATAGATGCCGATCGTCAGCACCAGGTCTATTCGCGGCATCAGCGCCATCAAGGGCGCGCGCCAGGCCGGCGCGCATTCGCGCCTTGGCGGCAGGTCGCCGCCCTTGGCATCCTGGCCGGGAAAGCAGAAGCCCATCGGCACGATGGCGAATTTCTCGATGTCGTAGAATTCGTCGCTGGTCACACCAAGCCAACCGCGCAAGCGGTCGCCCGAAGCATCGGTGAACGGCATGCCCGACAGGTGCACCTTGGTTCCCGGCGCCTGGCTGGCGATCAGGATGCGGGCGCCGGAAGAGGGACGCGACACCGGCCGCGGCTCATGCGGCAGTGGCTTGCCGATAGGGTTTTCGACGCAGATGCGGCAGGCCCGAACCTTTGCTGCAAAACTGTCCAGTTCCACGCTCAAGCGGCGGCACTCGGCCGGCTGGAGACCGCCTGATGCCAGCGCAACACATGGGTGCATTCATCCGGCACCTTGATGCGCGCCGGCTTCATGAAATCGACCGCGATCAGGCCGGTGATATCGGCAATCGAATAGCTGTCGCCAGCGACGAATTCGCGGCTCGCCAGCTCGCCGTCGAGGAGTTTCAGGAACGCGACCGCCTTCGGCTTGTTGGCCTCGCCCCATTCGGGGATCTGCGGAATTTCCCACTCCTTCATGGCTGGATGGATGTGGCGAAAAGCCTGCGCGACGCAACTAAGCAGGTTGAACTCCATCCGCCGCTGCCACATCTCGACCTGTGCCTTGCCGAGCGCGCCGCGCCCGAACAGGGCCGGCTCCGGATGCAACTCCTCGAAGTAGCGGCAGATGGCGACGGATTCGGTGATGATGGTGCCGTCGTCAAGCTCCAGCACCGGCAGGCGTTGCAAAGGATTGCGCGAGCTGACCGTTTGGCTCTTGTGCTCCAGCGCACCCATGTCGACAGACACCAGAGGAACCGCGATCCCCTTTTCGGCAAGGAAAACGCGAACCCGCCGCGGATTGGGCGCCCGGCCGCCGTCATAGAGTTTCATTCGATCCTCCATTTTCCTTCCCAGCCAATGCACTTCACCAGAAGCGAAAAATCTCCCGCGCGGCGTCGCCGATCGACGCCAGCGTGCCGTGCTTTCGCTCCACCACCTCGCCGTGATGGCTGTCGCGCCAGTCCTGCGGCTGGTCGAACGTGCCTGCCCAGATACCGACCTTTGCCGCGCGGGCAGTCGCTTCCTCACCTTCGTAGTCTCCGAAGGCAACGGCCCAACCCGCCTCGACCTGGGCGCGGTTGAGATCCGTGCCGCCGGCCTTGCAGTCGCCTAGCAACCGGCCATAGCGATCCCGCTGCCAGCCGCTGCACGTGACCGGCCTGCCGGCGATCAGGCGCACCAGCGCCTGGCGCGCAAGCGTGCCACAGGCATAATCCGCACCGTTCCTGCGGCAGGTCTGGGTGTATTCCGGGGCATCGATGCCGCGCATGCGGATGCGCTCGGTGCCGAGCGTGATGGAATCGCCGTCATTGATGATGGCAGCCCCCTGCGTCTGGCGCATTTCCACCCGATCGAGGCGCGCCGCCAGCAGGATCAGCAGCCCCAGAATGATTGTCGTAAGCCCATAATCCAGAAGCCGCCGCCACGGGCTCCTTGGCACCGGTGCGTACCGTCGGCGCGATCTCGGCGACCATGAACGGCTCATATGGCAAACGGTTGGTTAATCATTCGAACGTAGCTTAACACCTTGAAACCGCTGCCCGTATAAATTGAAGTTTTTGATGCCCTTGCAACGCTCGAACACAGCGGACAAGTTCATTGTGGACCGCAGGAAACGGCATCGCAACAGCGATGTCGCGCGCGCGGTGCGCAAGACGCGCGACCGTCTTTCGCAGCAGGCCGGCAATCTCGATTTCGACCGCGAACTGCTGAAACTCCACGCGCGCGCCATGACAAGCGGCGCCGTGGTGGTCCCTTTGCTCGTCCTGGCGATCGCAGCAGTCGGCCGGCTCGCCGGCGTCGGCAACGAGATCGGGCTCTGGGCACTGTTCACGCTCACCGCCTATACGATCGTCGTCTTCATGGCACGGCGCATCGAGCGTACGGAAGCTTCCGAACTCAACCCTGTGCAAGCGCAAAGGGAATTCCTTGTCGGCCATTTCCTTTGCGGCCTCGGCTGGGCCTGGTTCGTCTGGCTGAGCTGCGGTGCCTGTGAGGTCGACCAGTTCCAGGTGATCAAGGCGGTCGTGCTGCTGTTTGTCATGGCCGGGACCGCTCTGATGGCCTCATCCCTGAGCGGCGCGCTGCTGGCGACCTTTGCCGTACCGGTGGCGTTCTATGCCTATGTCGGCACTAGGCTGTGGATGCCGGTCGAGGCGATTATGGCCGGACTGCTTGTCGTGTCGCTGCCTTTCTTTGCCTATATCGCCCGCCACCTCAACCGCTCCTCCCTGATGCTGTTGTCGTTCCGCTCCGAAAAGGACGCGCTGATCGCCGAAGTGGAGACGGCGAAATCGATGTCGGACGAGGCGCGGCGGCGGGCGGAGGATGCCAATCTGGCAAAGTCGCGTTTCCTCGCTTCGATGAGCCATGAGCTGCGCACGCCGCTCAATGCCATTCTCGGCTTTTCCGAGGTGATGGCGAACGAAGTGCTGGGGCCGATGAGCAATCCCACCTATCGCGACTACGCCCATGACGTGCATGATTCCGGCCAGCATCTGCTCGACCTGATCAACGAGATCCTCGACCTGTCGCGCATCGAGGCCGGCCGCTACCAGCTCAACGAAGAGCCAGTGATGTTGCTCAACATCGTCGAGGACTGCTGCCATATGATGGAATTGAGGGCGCGCAACAAGGATATCCGCGTCATCCAGGATTTCGAACAGACATTGCCGCGGCTGTTCGCCGACGAGCGCGCCGTACGGCAGATCACGCTCAACCTTTTGTCGAACGCCATAAAATTCACCGCCACCGGCGGCGAAGTCCGTGTCCGCGTCGGCTGGACGGCGGGCGGCGGGCAGTACATCTCGATCAAGGACAATGGCCCCGGCATTCCCGAGGACGAGATTCCGATCGTGCTCTCGGCTTTCGGCCAGGGTTCGATCGCCATCAAGAGCGCCGAACAAGGCACCGGCCTCGGCCTGCCGATCGTGCAAGGGCTGCTTGCCATGCATGGTGGCGAGTTCGAACTTCATTCCAAGCTGCGCGAAGGCACCGAGGCGATCGCCATCTTCCCGCTGAGCCGGGTGATGGAAGAACTGCCGGCACTGCCGACCGCCGCGGTCGCGGCGCGCCGACGCTAGGTCACCCTGGCGACCTGCCTCCACTCGGCCTCAAAGAGGAACGCAGACCGCAATGACCGCAGATTGGGATGCCAGCGGCATCGAAATCAAATCGGAGCGGCTGCGTCTGAAGCTGTTTACGGCTGACGACGCTGACGAGGTCTTTGCCGCCATCACCCCCGCGATCACCCGTTTCATGCAGTGGGAACCACCTCGATCACCAACGGCCTTTGCCGAGGTATGGCGATCCTGGCTGGCACCGATCCTTGATGGATCGGATTTGCATTTCGTTGTGCGTTTGTTGGCGGATGATCGCTGCCTGGGGCTTGTCGGCCTTCACGCAGCGAAGACGGCGTGTCCCGAGATCGGAATTTGGATAAGGGAGGCCGTCCATGGAAACGGCATCGGCCGTGAGGCCGTCGCCGCTGTTGCGGCATGGGCCTCCGAAGAGCTCAACCCAGATTGCTTCGAGTACCCTGTCGCCGAGGAGAACGTGGCGAGCAGGCGAATAGCGGAAGGCCTTGGCGGGTCGATCGTCGAGACCCGCTCCAATCCGAAATATAGCTCAGTCGTCTATCGCATCCCCAATCTCAGGCGTTGATACGCCAAGGACCAAGGACCTAGCCCCGAACAGCCGCAGCCATGCCCGAGCTGGTCAGCGCCGCCGCCTTGACCAGGCCAGCGACAAGGGCTGCCCCTGCCCCTTCGCCATGGCTTATGCCGAGGTCGAGCAGCGGACGCAAAGCGAGCAACTCGGCAGCCTTGGCGTGCGCAGGCTCCGGCGACAGGCTGGCGAGAAGACAATGGTCGAGCGCTGCGGGGTTCGCGGCATGCAGCACTGCCGCGGCAGCCGTTACCGCGAAGCCGTCGAGCAGCACGGGTATCTTCTGCATCCGCGCGGCGAGGATGGCGCCGGCTATCGCCGCGAACTCGCGGCCGCCGACGCGGCGCAGCACCTCCAGCGGGTCATCGAGATGGCCGTGGTGAAAAGCCAGCGCCGCATCGACCGCGTCTGCCTTGCGGGTCTGCATCGCCGCGTCGGCGCCCGATCCCGGGCCAATCCAGTCGGCACCCCTGCCCCCGAACAGAGCGGCAAGCAGCGCGGCGGCGACAGTGGAATTGCCGACGCCGAGATCGCCGAGGCAAAGCAAATCGGTGCCGCCGGCGATCGCCTCCATGCCGAAGGCCATGGTGGCCGCGCAACCGCGTTCATCGAGCGCGTCGTCATCGGTGATGTCGCCGGTCGGGATGTGCAAGGCAAGATCGAACACTTTCAGCCCGAGATCGTTGGCGATACAGATCTGGTTGATGGCCGCACCGCCGGCCGCGCAAAGCTCGACCGCGTTGGCGGTTGCCGCCACCGGTCGCGGCGAAATGCCGTGCCTGACAACACCGTGGTTGCCGGCAAAGACCGCCATCAGCGGCCTTGTCACGGCAGGCGGGGCCCGGCCGCTCCAGGCGGCAAGCCACGCGGCGATGTCCTCGATGCGGCCGAGCGAATGCGCCGGCTTGTCGGCCTTGGCAAACAGCGTGCGCACGCGCGCTTCGGCCTTGAGGTCGGCGGCCGGCAGATTGTCGAGCAGGTTGCGAAAATCGTCGAAAGGCAGAGCGCTAGTCATGTCGTGAGCAATCATTCCTGGAGTTGGTGAGCGGCATAGCCGCGTTGCGTGATCGGCACAACCTCTCCCAGACATCCGCCTTGATTGCCGCAACGATGGCCTGGGAAGGCGCGATCGCGAGGGCTTGCATTGGCTTTGCCGTTGCACCATGTGGAGGTGAAAGAGCGGATTCGGCACGGATCCCTCAAGAGAAAGTCATGACGGCCATCGAATCTCCCTGCATCCTTGTCTGTTCCATCGACATGAAAACCGGCTTCTGCTTCGGTTGCGGCCGCACGCGCGAGGAAATCGGCGCCTGGATGGGGATGACGCCGGAAACGCGCCGCAGTGTGATGGCCGAATTGCCGGCCCGGCTGGAAACGGTCGAGCGCCGGCCGCGCCGGGAAACACGCCGCACCCGCATGGCGCGCGAACGCGACGCAATCTAGAATTGTTCACCCTTTCACGGAAACGGCGGACCGCTGTAACTCATTGTTTTAACGCAATTCCGGCCGAAGAACGTTTCGCACTTTTTCTGGAATTTGCTCTAGCGAGGCACGGATGAGCAGCCGGATGTTCTGGATTTTGATGGCGATGATCGGCGTGGGAGCAGTGCTGCTCATGCTCAACGATTCCGCCGGCAGCACGCTCGGCGTCGAGAATTACGATTTTGGCCGGCTGATCTGGCTTGGCGCCTTCGGCGCCCTCATTGGCGCCGGCCTGCTGCGCTCGGGCCGCCCATTGGGCGCCATGGCTCGCAACCTCGGCGCCTGGGCCGCAATCGTCCTCGCACTGATCGCCAGCTACCAGTATCGCTACGAATTGCAGGACGTCGCCAGCCGGGTGACCGCGGGCCTCGTTCCCGGCAGCCCACTGGCGCTTGGCGTCGAAGACGGCCACGCCACCGTAACGCTGGACAAGGCCGACAATGGCCATTTCGAAGCGCGCATCCTAGTCAATGGCAATCCGGTGCGGGCCGTTGTCGACACCGGCGCGACCAGCACCGTGCTGACATCTGAAGACGCGCAGGCCGCAGGCTTCAACCCGGCGGTGCTCAACTACACAATACCGGTTTCGACAGCCAACGGCATGGCGCGTGCCGCGGCGGTCAAAACCGACGCGGTGGCGATCGGCGGCATCGTGCGCAAGGACATGTCGGTGATGGTCGCGGCCCCCGGCATGCTGAGCCAAAGCCTGCTCGGCATGAACTTCATCGGCTCGCTGTCGGGCTTCGACGTGCGCGGCGACCGTATGATCCTCAGGGACTGAGGTTAGCTCAACCCGTCAGGCGGCTTCGGCCGCTGCCCCACCAAAATCGACAGCCGCGAAAGCCGTCTTCAGCACGTCGGGCCCGGCACCGGGCCGCGTCGCGTCGGTCGACAGGATCTGGCGGTAGCGGCGCGCACCGGGCAATCCATGGAACAGCCCGACCATATGGCGGGTGACATGGCCGAGCCGCCCGCCCTGTTCGATGTGACGCGCCGCATAGTCCGCCATCGTGTCGATCAGCGCGGCGAAATCGAACGCCTCGGGCTTCGCGCCATAGAAGGCGGCGTCCACGCCAGCCAGAATGCCTGGTGTGTGGTAGGCCGCGCGGCCAAGCATGGCGCCGTCGACTTGGTCGAGATGCGCCCGCGCCTCCTCAATCGACTGAATGCCGCCATTGATGCCAATGAATTTGCTCGGCTTTTTGGCTTTAAGCCGGTAGACCCTGTTGTAGTCGAGCGGCGGGATGTCGCGGTTTTCCTTGGGGCTCAGCCCTTCCAGCCACGCCTTGCGCGCATGCACCCACAAGGCGTCGGCCCCGGCCTCGAAAACCCCGTCAGCCAGCGCATCGAGTGCCGGCTCTGGATCCTGTTCGTCGACGCCGATGCGGCATTTGACGGTGACGGGGATTGTCACCGCAGCCTTCATTGCCGCGACACACTCGGCGACGAGGTCAGGCACTTTCATCAGGCAGGCGCCGAACGTCCCTGACTGGACGCGGTCTGACGGGCAGCCGACATTGAGGTTGATCTCGTCATAGCCGAAGGCCTCGCCGACGCGCGCCGCCTCGGCAAGTTTTGCCGGATCCGAGCCGCCAAGCTGCAGCGCGACCGGATGTTCCGCGTCATCGAAGCCGAGCAGCCTCTCGCGCGCGCCGTGGATGACCGCGTCTGCCACCACCATCTCGGTATAGAGCAACGCACGGCTCGTCAGCTGGCGATGGAAGAACCGGCAATGCCGGTCTGTCCAGTCCATCATGGGTGCAATCGACACGATCGGAAACCTTGCATTCCGGGCATTCTCGTACAGATCGGCTGGTTTCAGGCTGTCCATATGTTGTAGCTCATTGCGTCTCGTTGTTGCCTTTTGCAGGGCTTTGTTGTAGCTGATACAACATTGTTGTAGGCGAACGGGGCGATGTTGTAGCGATGGGCACGATAGTTACCAGAACGCGCAGCGACGGGAAACCTTCCTATCTCTGCCAGATTGCCAGGAAGAGCGACGGCAAGACCGTTCGAGAGAACCGAACCTTCCGCGACCACAAGGCGGCGAAGGCGTGGCTACGGCAACGCGAGGCCGAGCTTGATAACCCGAAGGCGTTCAAGGCGGCGACGCAGGAAGTGAAGACGCTCGGCGACGCCATCGGCCGCTACCTCGATGAATATGGGGGCGAGATCGGCAAGACCAAGGCCGCGTGCCTTGCCGCGATACAGCGCCATTCGATCGCAGCAATGGCTTGTGGCGACATCGGCAGCGAGGACATCGTTTCCTTCGCCCGGACCATCAACACAGTCACTGGCCTCGCCAACCCTGGCCCGTCGACGATCAACAACTACCTTTCGCATTTGGCCAGCATCTTTGCGATCGCGAAGAAAGCATGGGGATATCCGCTGGATTCGGAAGCGATGTCTGATGCGATGTTCGTGCTCCGCAAGCAGAGGGCAATTGCCAAGTCCGACAAGCGCGAAAGGCGCCCTACCCTCGACGAACTCAACCGCCTGCTAGATTTCTTCCAAGAGCGTTCCGAGCGCGCGCCGCATTCCGCCCCGATGGTCGAGATCGTGCTCTTTGCCACTTTCTCGACGCGCCGCATGGAGGAGATCACCCGCATCCGTTGGGCTGACTTCGAAAAGGCAACCGGCAACCATGGGGCTCGAGTTTTGGTCCGGGATATGAAGAACCCGGGCGCAAAACGGGGCAACGATGTTTGGTGCGAATTGCCGTCGGAGGCCGCGGCGGTCTTCGAGACGATGCGGCCGAAGACCGGCACCGGTGACTGCATCTTTCCATACACCACAGAAGCGATCGGCGCGGCCTTCACGCGGGCCTGCAAGCTGCTTGCGATCGAAGACCTGCATTTCCACGATCTGCGCCACGAGGGCGTTTCACGGCTGTTTGAGGCCGGCTGGAACATCCCGCACGTCGCGCTGGTCTCCGGTCATCGCTCGTGGGCTTCGCTGCAGCGCTACGCGCAGCTCCGGCAGCGAGACGACAAGTTTGCCGGTTGGAAGTGGAGGCCGGCTCTATGACCGCGGATCTGCGTCCTGACGACGAGAATTTGATTCAAAAGCTATTTGCAATCCCGCCCGAAGATCGTGAGGCTATCCTGAAGCAAATCGTGGCCGATCAAGATTGGAAGTCGGATCGGCTTTGGCAGACCGTCTTTGAATGGCTTCTGACCTCGATAAACATGGAAAATTCGCCAAGCATCGATACAGCAATCCAACTGGGACGCGTGACCGAGCGGCTGTACTGGGTAGCGCAACGCGCCCCGGTCACAGGTGCGACGCCGGAAACTTTGGCATTGCAGCGTCAGGGTAGCTGGCGAGCCCTTGTTGAAAAGAATGAAGCGCGGCGGGCAGATAATGCGTGGCGCCATGCCGACGCCGAAGAGTGGAAAACCATCGCACGCGAGATCGCGTGCAGGCGTCCGAAGCATCAAACCAAGGGCGGCCGCGTCGAAGACGTGATCAATGGCGAACTGGAAATGCGGGGGTTTAAGCGAATGGGACGTTCAACCATCCGCATTGCGATCGCCGGCCTGAAACGCCCGAAATAGCGAAAGTTGTTCGAGCACGAACGGGTGCAACAAACTGCCCTGCTAATCCCCTGCAATGCCTCGCAATCGTGCGATGTGCTTTGCAAGGGAAAGACGAATGTCCCTCCTTAACACCAAGGAAACGGCCGCAAAGATCCGCAAGTCCGAATCGTGGGTCAACCATGCGCGGCAGGATGGCACCGGGCCAAAATACCTAAAAGTCGGCGCCCAAGTTTTTTACCGCCCTGAAGATGTCGACGCATGGCTCAATGAGCAAGCGCGTACTCGTGTCTGGCAATTCGACGATGGGAAGGCCGCATAGATGGCTGCCCTGGATCTCACGCCGGGCGAGCACGAGACCTCCGCCATCGTCGACGAGGCGGCCGCCTGGTATTTTAATAACTTCCGCACATGCGAGAGGCCGATCGTTCCGACGCTACGGCACCGCTTCGGCTTGACCAGTCATCAGGCCGTTGTCGCTATTCGCCAGGTCACTCTGATGCGGGCTCGTGCCGCATGACCGAGCAAATTCAACCGGGATTGAAAAAGGTCCGGGGCATGGCGCTAGCCTCGCTCGACCTGATCGCCGCGATGCGCAGTATTGCCGAGGAGATGCAGCCGATCACCGGCCGAGGCATTGGCTACAAGCTGTTCACCGCCGGGCTGATCCCCTCGATGTCGACCAACGTCATGCAGAAGGTCTATCGCCTCCTGCGTATCGCAAGAGAGCAAGGCGACATCCCGTGGGACTGGATCGTCGACGAGACCCGGGAACTGGAGCGGGTTTCTACCTGGGACGACCCAGCGCAGTACGCACGCGCCGTGGCGCGATCCTACCGCCGCGATTTCTGGAACCAGCAGCCGTATCGGGTCGAAGTTTGGTCCGAGAAGGGAACCGTTCGCGGCGTTCTGAAGCCGGTGCTCGATCACTTCGCCGTCGGCTTCAGGGTCATGCATGGTTTCGCCAGTGCGACCACGGTCAACGATATCGCCACAGACGATGACGGGCGACCGCTGATTGTCCTCTACGCCGGCGACTATGACCCGAGCGGCATGTACATGTCAGAGGAAGACCTGCCGCGGCGCCTGGCCGAATACGGCGGATCTCATGTCCGATTCCGTCGGATTGCGCTGACCGTACACCAGGTAAACGGCCTCCCGTATTTTCCGGCGACCGACAAAAAAAGCGACATGCGATACCGCTGGTTCATCCGCAACCATTCGCACCATTGCTGGGAACTAGACGCCATGGACCCGCGCGACCTGCGCGAGTGCGTAGAGCGGGAGATTAAAGGCCTGATTGAGCCGGAAGCTTGGGCGCGCTGTGAGACGGTAAATGCGGCCGAGTTGGAATCGCTGCAGACGATCCTTTCCGGATGGAGGGCGGCATGACCGATCTCGCCTGGATGAAAGTCTACATCGGCACTGAGACGGCCCAGACGAGTCACCTCACAGCCGAGGAGTTTGGCGCCTATGAGCGCCTACGCCGGCACTGGTGGCAGCACGGTTCGCTGCCAGACGATGAGCCTCGCCTGATGCGCATCACCGGCATTGATGCAGGCAGGTGGCAAGACGTCGCCAAGGCCATCGGTCCGCTCATGTCGGAGAGCATTCGGCGCCTCGATCAAGAGCGCTCGGACGCTACCGTCAAGCGCGAAAAGAAGGTTGCGGCGGGGCATAGAGGGGCTGAAGCTAGGTGGCGTATCGATGGCAAAAGCAATGCGTCTGCCAATGGCACCGGCATGGCAGAACCATTGGATACGATGGCAGAACCATCCGTTTGCCAATGGCCATCAGCATCAGCATCAGCATCAGACAAGATTGCTCCGGATGAAAAGGAAGAAAGGTTAGAGCCTGCGCGCGAGAGAGAGCCGAACGTCATGCTCATGTCGATGGCAGAGTCGGAGGAGTATCTGCGCAAGACAGGCGCGCTCTCGGATGACGACCAGACCAACCCCTATGCAGCCTCATCGAGGGGCACATGAGGGGGGCGAGGTCCGCAATCTCACCGGTCACTTCGGCGCCGACCGCTGGGCTTCACGGCTTTGCAAAAGCGTTAGAAATACGATTTCCGGCGGAACTTTTGCGGCTTTCTGCACGGCAAAAAACGGCTCCACCGCTTGCGGCATATGGCGTTGAGGCCGATTTCCGCGACATCCCCCCTTCCGAAAAATCGATCCAGTGCGAACGATGGAGCCAGGCGGTCCATGGCTTGTCGCTTGCGGCTTTTCCAATGCCCCCCGGGTGCCGTCCATGAGCGAGATCGACCGCGCAACGCTGCTGGCCGGCCTCGCCGCGATCGCCGCGGAGGTCGAGCGCTTGGCCGGGCTGATTGCCGACGAGCCCGGGCCGATCGAGACCAGCGCGGACGCCTTCGGTGCGGCGGATCTGGTCGACAGCGCCATCGCAGCGCAGCGGTTCGGCATCTCGAAGCAGGTTGTTCGGCGCCTGTGTCGCGAGCACGATGACATCAGCCGCAAGGTCGCCGGCCGGCATCGTGTCAGCCTTTCGGCTCTGCGTCGCCGCTTGCGGGCGTGAACGTTTCGAACGTTTCGAACGCTTCCCTATGAACGTTTCGGCGCGCACCCTTTGACGATGACAAAGCGCCTGAAAATCACCGGCCTGGCCATGACCACCCGCGATTTCGTGATGGGTCGGCTCCCGAGCGGCCGACCGTTTTACTACGATCCTGAAGGGGCTCGATGCAGTGTGCCTATCCCCCTGCTGTATGGGCATGTGGAGAACATGCGCCTTGGCGAGGTCGTTGAGATAATGCCGTCGTCAGATGGTTTGCGCTTTACGGCAATCGTCACAGACCCCGCCGCTGTTGAACGGCTCCAGAATGACGACTGGTTCGGCGTCAGTATTGGCTGCGGCGGGGTGACCGACGTCGATGACGTCAGACCCTTCACAGCAACCGGGTGGTCACTTCGTGAAATTTCGTTGATCGAAGACGGCGATCAATTGAATCCGGGCGCGCGCGTTTTTACGATTGAGGAATTGCCGGCGGCGCCTGACAGCCCGTTTACGTTCAAGCTCCCCCGTCTTCATGGGCCGCTTCCCAAGCGCCTGGCCACTGCCGCCGATATCGATGCTTTCGGCGTTGCCATCTACGGGCCGACTGTCTGGGCGAAGCACATAGCTAATCGCCGACGGGAGCAGCAGAAGCGCAATGCGCACGGCCTCGCCGCGCCCGGCGAACTGACGACGGCGGGCTGATCCATGCCAATGCCGTCACCAGAGCGCATGGCCCAGATTACCAGGAAGGTGGAAAGCCTGGTGCGCGCAAACAATGAAAGGGATTTTGCGCCAGCCAAGCCTGCCAGCACCCCAGTGTTGTGGAAGTACGTCGGCGGCGGCGCCGAGGTCATGGAGATTAAGCCGACGCCGTTTTCCTTTCGAGTTCACGGCATTTGCTCGACGCCGACGGTCGACAGCCATAGGCAGGCAGTTTGGTCGCCGGGCATCGAGGCATCATTGCCGCTGCCTTTGATGTCGGAGCACAAGACCGAAGGCTCGTCGCCAATCGGCACGGTCTATCACCTGAGGCGCGATGCCAAAGGTCTATACTGTCGCGCCGAACTTGCCGACCATTTCGCAGCCGAACACTCGAAGAGGCTGATCGAGGATGGCGAGACGTTGGCCTTCTCGATCAGCGTGCAGCCGGGCCAGTGGCGGTTGCAAAGCGTGGTCGACAACGTGAAGTTTTTCGACCGGTGGACATTGAAGGAAATATCGGTCTGCCGTGCCGGCGCTAATCCCGACGCGCGCCTCGAAGTCCTCGCTGACGATGCTGACGACGGGTCGAAGTTTTGGCTATCGCCATCCCGACCGCTCGAACCAAAGGCGCCAGAGTTGGCATACCGCGGCGTGTGGAAATCAGCCGAGTCGTATCAGCCCGGCGTGTTCGTGACCCACAGAGGAAGCTTGTGGGCATCGCTCATCGAGAGCAGCGGCGTGACGCCTGGTGATAGCAGTCCCCTTTGCTGGAAGCTCGCTGTGAAGAAAGGACATTCCGGCAATCTCGGAAGCGACCACGACGAGGCTGAGCCACCACCGGTAAAGCCCAAACAGTTGAAGAAGGTGACGAAAGTCACTCAGCACGACGCGCAAGGAAGGATTGTCGAATTCGAAACGACGGAGGTGGATGACAATGGCCCGGAAGCCGAATGACCTACTCGACACCCTGCTCGCCAGGCACACGCCGCACGTAATGGATCAGATCGACGTCGCGGTCGAGGAAGACGGTACCTCAGCCACGCTCTACGGCTACAGCCGCCGCCGCGAATACGTGGCAATCGTCCACCAAGCCAAACCCATCACCGACGAGCAGGCAGCAGCGTGGCGCAAGCAGCCGCCTGAAGGCATCGACTGGCGGAAGGTTCCATGAACACGGATCGGCTCAGCTTGTCCGTGGGCGACGGTCGCAATCCCTCTCAGGATGCTGGTGCGACCGTCGCCAACAACACCCACCGGGGGGGCCTTCGGTTTTGGATCGTCGAAACGGACACCTGGACCGCTTCGGGGTTACGGACAGTTTGCGTGCGCGCGCCGGGTGAAACTCCAGAAAATCGAATTTCGAGGTAAATTGAATGGCCAAGAGAGGTCGACCAACCCGAGCCACGGCATCGAAGCGGGCACTTGCGGGCGTCGACATCGACGCTGTTGATCCCTTGACCGTGCTTCGTCAGATCGCCGCCGACACCAGTGCGCCGGCCAATGCTCGGCTGCAGGCCGCCCGCACGCTCCTGGCGCGCGATGGCAGGAAGCAGAAAGGCGACGGCGCCGAGAATGATCGGATCGCTGAAAGAACCCTCAAGCTGCTCAACGGTGGCCGCCGATGAAAAGCGATGACCGGATCCCAACGAACGGCCAGCATAAGGGCGTTCCTCTCCATGACTGCCAGGACGAGGCTCGGCTCACGGTTGTGCGGCGCGAGATCGATACCGTTTTGGAGATCAACGACGCTATTCTACTGCTCGAGATTGCCCCTGACGCTACCTGGTCGCCCGAGGCGCGCCTGCTGGCCGCGGCCAGGCTCAGGGCAATGCACGAACTCGCAACCGAGGATCGGCGCGTTCGGCCGAACTTCGACTTGAAGTTCGTCGATGCCGTCGTTGCCGGCTTGGATAGCCAGAATTGGCGAGATCCATGGCATTTCGCCTCCTTGCTCGATCACGGCCCGGCGCCTGGCGAGCAAGGTCCAGTTCCGCGCGACGAGCCGCTGAGCGACGACCACAACACATCAACAACCAGGAGGGCGTCCTTATGACGTTTCCAATGCCATTTATCGGCGGGTACGAGAGCCATGATTCATCCCCCCCGCCAGCTACCGACCCGTACTTCGCCAACGTCGTCCTTCTGTACAGCGGCGGCGTCGACTATAGCGCGTCCGGCAAGACGGCGACCCTGATCGGCAACGCCAACATCAGCGGCGGCCGGTTGGTGCTCGATGGCTCCGGCGATTATGCGCGGTTCGCGGACAGTGCCGACTGGTTTTTCGGCACGGGGGCCTTCACGATCGATGGCGTTTTCAAGTTCACGTCTGCGCCGCCATCGAACAGCATCATGGTGTGCCAGTGGGCAGGCAGCGGGACGTGGTTTTTCGGCTTCGAGAGCGGAAAGCTCACCTTCCGCACTGCCGCCCCGCAGTACATGAATCAGTACACGTACTCCCCGGCGCTCAACACAGACATTCATTTTCAAGCGGAACGCGACGGCTCGAACGTCGGGAGGCTTTTCATCGACGGTGCCATGGTTACAAAAACCACAGGCTATAACTACACGATCAATGACACTGCCGACACGCTATCGATCGGCAGCCTGTTGGCCGCTGGTTTTGGCGGATGGGACATCGCGGCGCAAGTCGGCGATGTTCGCATCACCAAGGGCGTCGCCCGCTGCGGTAGTGATGCCGGATTCACGGTGCCGACCTTGCCGTTCCCGAGGAGCTGAGCCCATTGCGCGACAGCGACCTGATAGAGCGGCCTGGCAAGGGCTTCACGCCATGGAAAGACGGCCAGGGCGAGTTCGATATCGAAAAGGTCTGGTGGGCGGCTCTGGTGCTGCATTTCCCCAAGCTGAACGTGTCGACATGGTTCGACGGCTCGAGCGTGGTCGCAATCTCCCATTGGGGTTTCCGCGGCGAGAAGTGGTGCATGAAGATCAAGCCGGCCGACTGGCAACCGCTGCCCGATGTCTACAGGCTGGCCCGTGAGGCGAAGATGCAGGCCGCGATCGATCTCGCCCGGGCAAGGTCGAATGCGCGCTTCCTGCAGGCCACGGCGATCCGCAACGGCGCGGGAGAGGCTCCCGCTTAATCCGAGATTCGACCGTCACGTGGTCTTTACCTTCCCTGTGCTCAAATGCATTGTGCTCAATTACGCCAACCCGACAATCGGGAGGAAATCATGGCGACAAGAAAGACTGGCGGCACCGAGTATCGGTTTAAGATCGATGCGTTCAGCCCTGAGACCATCCCCATGGCTCGGCTCGCAGAATACATGAAGGAACTGGCGGCCGTCCTAGGGACAGAGGCGTCGGTTCATTTCGATCGTCTGGAAGCCGGTAGCACAATTCTCGTGCACAAGATCGAGAAGGAGGCGATCCCGAAAGTTCGAGATCGAGCCAGGTCCGTTTTGCGCCACGACGCACCTGCCGAAGCGCAGCGCGCATACAGAAGCATCAACAAGCTCCTTAAGGAAGACAACGCCGTCGGCTCGCTGAAGGAGCCGAAAGGCGTCTTGCTTCATTTCCCCGGCCGCGAGGATGTGGTTGAGAAATATCCGCCAATCCGACAACACGGAACATTTGACGGCAAATTGGTTGCCGTCGGCGGCGGCACTGACGTTCACGTAAGACTGGAGTCCGAAGGCGATCTGGTTGCGGGATTTACGACATCCGACCGTCGCCTCGGCAAGGAGTTGGCGAAGCATTTTGACGATGTCGTTCGACTCATTGGATGGGCGAGTTGGTCTCGCGACGCCGATGGAAAATGGACGATGACCGGTTTCCGCATCGAAAGCTTTGAACCTCTTCGATCTGCGTCCCTTTCTGAAGCGCTCGGCGAACTCCGTGCGCTACCAGTGCAGTTTGACGACAGCGCTTACCACGAACTCGATGTCGTCAGGAGCGGGCCGGGAGATCAAAAGAATGGTCGTCATTGACGCCACGCTTCTTATGCTTCTCCTCCATCCAGGCGCAGGTATTCCCCTCGACGAATCCGGCAAGCCGGTCGAACGCTCGCAGGATCGGATCGCTCATCTCATTGCATCGCTGGAAAAATCCAGACAGCGGCTGGTGATCCCAACGCCAGCTCTTAGCGAGGTTCTCGTTCGAGTTGAACCTGGGGCGGCGCAGTTGATAATTGAAAAAATCTCTGAACTTTCTGTCTTTCGGATCGAACCTTTCGACCAACGAGCTGCCATTGAAGTCGCGGCAATGACACGAAACTCTTTCGATGGAGGACGCAAGCCGAGTCGGCGTCCCGATGAATCGACATGGGCCAAGCTAAAATATGATCGGCAGATCGTTGCAATCGCTGTGGTCGTTGGCGCGCGCGCGATTTATTCCGATGACAAGGGTATTCGCGCCGTCGCCGATCGACAGCGAATCCGCGTCGTCCGGCTTTCGGAACTGGAACTTCCACCTGAGAGCGCACAGCATACAATGGATTTTGAAGGGTCTCAGCCAAGCGCATGATGTCGCCGCGGAATCGCGCGCTTGACGTGTCGACGGATCGAGCGCAGCCTAGGCGCACCGACCGAGAGTTTGCACCTCCCGGCCGGCACTTCAAACCGAAGCCGTATGAGGGCCTCGATGAGCGACTCAGCATTTATCATTTCAGCCGCGTCAATCGCTAGGCTTTCCGATCGGCTTTCAACACCGAGAGGGAATGCACATGACTATTATCGCAGTATGCCTGCTGCTTGCCGCCGCAGGGCTCCGCACGCGCCTGGGGCGCCTTGTCCTGGCTCACCAACTTCTCCGCGTCTCAAACGTGCTCCTCGAGGCCGGCAGCCGCGTCCTTGACCGCGCAAAGCGGGAGATGGGCCAATGACCACGATCACACGTCGCCATGCGATCTTTTCCCTAGCCACGCTTGCGGCCGTAGCGGGCGCAGGAAGCGCGCTGGCGCTGCCCGCCATTTTACAGCCGGCAGATGCCTCGCCCGTCCTGGCGGCTACCGCAGAAGAGTTCGTGCGTCTGTTGGAAGCCCTGCCGCCGATGAAACGGTTGTTCGTGACGCAGCAAATACAAGGATGGGACGCGGATGACGGGTACCTGAATATTTTCAGGGAGAAAGTTCCGCCCGATGAGGTGTGGAATGAAGTCTATCCAGATTGGCTCAGCGGGTTCGATGACAGCATCATTGCCAAATTCGAAAGCGGCGAGTGGAGGGTGAGGATATGACCACGATCACCAGACGCGCCGCGCTTGGCGCACTAGCCTCTATTCCAACCGTAGCGGGCACCACAGTGGCGTTTGCCCTGCCCGCCGTCTCGCAGCCTCCAGACCTTCCGCGCGTCCTGGCGCCCACCACCGACGACCCGCTGCTCAACACTATCCGCGCCTATCGTGACGGCTTGGCCGACTTCAACGCAAATGCTGCTGAAGAGTGGGACCAGGAAGCCAACGACTCCTACGCAGCCGCCACCTTCAGGCCGCCAATGGAGAGCCTGAGCGAATGGAGCGAGCCGGCAAAGACGCACAAGGGCGCTGTGGAAGCGCTGAGGCTGATCGCCGAAGAGAATGCGCTCTATGCGCATAGCCCGCTCGTCGGCCCGATGCTTGCCGCCGCGGTAGCCTATCTCGAGGTGCAGTCATGAGCGCCATGGACGATCTAGAGGGAGACATCAGGCATCTCAAGGTGCTGGTCGACGTAACGACCGACCTTATGATCGACTGCGACTATAGCGACCATCAGAAGATGGTTTCGGAGGCACAACGCTACAGTGCGCTCATGTGGATCATTCGCGATCTGATGGATGGCCTCCTAGTTCGCACAGAGGCCTACCACAAATCGGTTATGGAAAAGCATGTTGTGAATTGAAATTCGCCACCGTGGCGAATATGGCCCGCTGCCTCACGGTGGCGGGCTTTTTCACGCCCAAAAACGGCCTTTACAACACCGGCTACAACATGACCCTCAAAGAGGCCGGTTTCTGGGCTTGTCCGTCCAGTCCATCATCGGCGCTATGGCGAGCTTTGCTTCCAACATGTCGTCCCGGGTGCCTTCCCAGGCAAAATCGTCGAATTGAGATCGGCCAAGGCGAGACCGTTGCGGCCCTATTTAACTTATCTGTTGCTTCTTTCAACTGTCGGGTCTTATCGGATGCTGCCCATGGTTGGCTTCGACACCAAGGCGACTAGGCCGGCGATCCTTCTGCTTCGCAAGAGCTAGGTCAGTCGTGCTCGCGTCGTGCGTGGCGTCGCCAGCAGTAGACTGGTTTCGCTGCCCGTTATGCCGGCTATGAGGCGGATGCGCCGTAGCACCGCATCGAAATCAGTCAGCGAGGCAGTGCCGAGTTCAACCACCAGATCCCAGCGGCCATTGGTGGTATGGATGGTCGAGACTTCAGGGAAACCACCCAGCGCCCGAACCACGCGGTCGGCGGCATGGCCCTCAATCTCGATCAGCATGATGCCACGGATGCGCTGATCGACGGCGTCGGCGCGCAGCACCACCGTGTAACCGATGATCTCGCCGGATCGTTCGAGCCGCTCCATACGTGCCCTGACCGTGGCACGCGAGACGCCGAGATCGACGGCCAGATCCGACACGCTGCGCCGCGCGTCATGCCGCAGCAAGGTCACGAGCCGTTCGTCCAGTGCATCCATGATGGGTTACCATTTTGATCAATTTCGCTGCCATTACGATAAACAATGCTTTTCGGATTGCCAATTCTGCCTGTTCATATCGCCGGCTCGCAATGATCTGCTCGCGGTCATTCGAAATTGGGCCGCGGGAAAAACAAATGCGTTGCAAAATCGTCGGGGCGCCTGTGCAGGACGGCGCCGGCAGAATGGGATGCGAAATGGGTCCGAGCGCACTGCGGACCGCCGGACTGGCTGAGGTGCTGTCCAGCCTCGGCCACGCCGTCGAGGATATGGGCGCCGTCCAGGCAGCTCCGGCTAGGCGCGTTGTACACGGCAATCTGGCGCTGAAGGCTTTGCCCGAGATATCAGCTTGGACATCCGCGATTGCCCAGGCCGCCTACGCGGCGAGTGCGGACGCCATGCCGATCTTCCTCGGCGGGGACCATTCGATATCTGCCGGGACCGTGTCTGGCCTCGCACGCCGCGCCACAGAGGCCGGGCGCCCGCTGTTCGTGTTGTGGCTCGACGCGCATCCGGACTTCCACACGCTCGACACCACCGCCAGCGGCAATCTGCACGGAGTCCCGCTCGCTTACGCCAGCGGCCAGCCGGGTTTCAGCGGTTATTTCCCGGATCTGCCGGCAGCGGTCGATCCCAAGCGTATCTGCACCATGGGGCTACGCAGTGTCGACCCGGCCGAGCGCAGCGCGCTCAACCAAGCGGGCGTGACTGTGCATGACATGCGCGCGATCGACGAGCATGGCATCGCGCCGCTGCTGCGCGCCTTCCTGGCGCGTGTGTCGGCGGAAGACGGGCTGCTGCATGTCAGTCTCGACGTCGACTTCCTCGACCCGTCGATCGCACCGGCAGTCGGCACCACGGTTCCTGGCGGCGCGACGTTCCGCGAGGCGCATCTGGTGATGGAGATGCTGTCCGACAGCGGCCTCGTCTCCAGCCTCGACCTGGTCGAGTTGAATCCCTTTCTGGACGAGCGTGGCCGAACCGCGACGCTGATGGTCGACCTGACGGCGAGCCTGATGGGCCGCCGCATCATGGACCGTCCGACCCGCAGCCATTCCGGGAGCTTTTGATCATGACCACAGCCAAGCTGAACATCGTCCCCTTCGTCAGCGTCGACCGTATGATGAAGCTGGTGATTGCCATCGGCATCGAGCGCTTCCTGACCGAGCTCGCCGGCTACATCGAAGAAGACTTCCGTCGCTGGGAGCTTTTCGACAAGACGCCCCGCATCGCCTCGCACAGCCATGACGGCGTCATCGAACTGATGCCGACAAGCGACGGTCGCCTCTACGGCTTCAAATATGTCAACGGTCACCCCAAGAACATGCGCCAGGGTTTGCAGACGGTCACCGCCTTCGGCGTCCTCGCCGATGTTGGCAGCGGCTACCCGATGCTGCTCACTGAAATGACCATTCTGACCGCGCTGCGCACCGCCGCCACGTCCGCTGTCGCGGCCAAATATCTGGCACCACGCGGCGCCCGCACCATGGCCATCATCGGCAATGGCGCGCAGTCGGAATTCCAGGCGATCGCCTTCAAGGCGCTGACCGGCATCGATCGGCTCAGGCTCTACGACATCGACCGGTCAGCCTCACGGAAATGCGCGAAGAACCTGGCGGGCATGGGATTCGACATCACCATTTGTGAGACCGGGCAGGAGGCGGTTGAAGGCGCCGGGATCATCACGACCGTTACCGCCGATAAACAGTGCGCCACCATCCTCACCGATAACATGGTCGGCTCCGGCGTCCACATCAACGCGGTTGGCGGCGACTGCCCCGGCAAGACCGAACTGCACAAGGATATCCTGCTGCGCTCCGACATTTTCGTCGAGTTCCCGCCTCAGACACGCATTGAGGGCGAAATCCAGCAACTGGATCCCGCCCATCCGGTGACAGAACTCTGGCAAGTGATCGCCGCCAAGGCGCAAGGTCGCCGAGACGCCAAGCAGATCACGCTGTTCGATTCTGTCGGCTTCGCCATCGAGGATTTTTCAGCGCTGCGCTATGTGCGCGACCAGTTGCAGGCGACCGGCCTTTATGAAGAACTCGACCTTCTGGCTGACCCCGACGAGCCACGCGACCTGTTCGGCATGTTGCTAAGGGCGGCCATGCAGCCGGCCGCCTGAGGCGGCCTGTGCCTCGCCGCGTCATGTTTCGGCAGAGCGTAAAATGGGCCGGTACAACCGGCCCGTCCAGACTGCTGACAAACCCCTGGCATTTGCCGGGGGTTTTTGATTCACTGGGCCATGTTGAAGCGACCCGCCCCTGAACAGACCGCGCTCGAGATGGTAACGCTGGATCAGTTGGTTCCGGCTGATCACCTGTTGCGCAAGATCGACCGTTTGATCGATTTCTCCTTCATCCACGATCTGACCGCGCCGCTGTATTGGCCCGACAATGGCCGCCCGCCGCTCGACCCGACCTTGATGTTCAAGGCTCTGTTCATCGGCTACCTGTTTGGAGTTCGCTCGGAACGGCAGCTGGTGCGCGAGATCGAGGTCAATGTCGCCTATCGCTGGTTCCTGCGGCTGAAGCTGACGGACAAGGTGTTCGACGCCTCGACGTTGTCACAGAATCGGCGGCGGCGTTACGACGACACCAGCGTGTCG